>CAZKQY010000063.1:0-1689 GCA_964555005.1 uncultured Syntrophotalea sp.
TCTTCCACCACCAGGTCGGGGCTGACGAATTCGCGCAGCTTGGCCTCGACGAAGTTTTTCAGGGTAAATTGGGATTGGGGGCAGGAGGAGCAGCTGCCGCGCATGGCCAGATAGATGGTGTCACCGGCGATGTCGATCAGCTCCAGGTCGCCGCCGTCGGAGCGGATCGGCGGCAGGATCTCCCGCTCCAGGGTCTCTTGAATCAGGCGAATCTTCTGCAGGTTGCTCAGTTTCTGCCCCGCTGGCACGGCTTTTTCCGCCGGTTCTATCGGTTTTTTGTTCCATAGTTTCGTTAGAATCGCCTCGATCTTGGGATGGCAGGCCTGGCAGCCGCCTCCGGCCTTGGTAAAATCGGTGATCTGCTCAAGGCTGGTCAGATTGTTTTCTTTGGCGACCCGCTCGATTTCTTTATCGGTGACGCCAAAGCATTTGCAGACAATTTCGAAATCTTCTTTGACGGTTGCTTCGCCCCGGTAGTTGGCGATGGCCGCTTCCAGGGCTTCTTTTCCCATGACCGAACAGTGCATTTTTTCTTCCGGCAGGCCGCCGAGAAAGTCTGCCAGATCTTGATTGGAGATCTTTTCCGCCTCTTCCAGGGTCTTGCCTTTGGCGATTTCGGTCAGGGCCGAGGACGAAGCAATGGCGCTGGCACAACCGAAGGTCTGAAATTTGATTTCCGCAATACGCTTGTTTTCGTCGAGTTTAAAGGTCAGTCGCAGGGCATCGCCACAGGCCAGGGAGCCAACCTCGCCAATGGCGTCGGGGTTTTCGACTTCACCCACATTGCGCGGGTTCAGAAAATGGTCTTTGACCTTATCGGTATAATCCCACATCGAGTCATCTCCTGTTGGACGGGTTGCGGCTTCTGTTATTGTGGCACCTACTTGCAGAGTTATAATAATTTTTAGCCTGTTTTATTCCAATGTATAGAGTTCGGTTGAATTTGTCAAAAGATAACCAAACCGGTATCAATTAAATTCGTCAGTCTTAAAAGAAGTTTTTCCAATGGAATCAAGGCTTTTTCAAACTCGAAGTTTGATGGAAGGTTTTTTCGCAGCATGCGTGCGCAAGAGCTACGAATAAGGCACTCCGGCCAAATGACAAATTATCACCGTGCGAGAAACTTTGTAAGGTGAGTGTTCTAAAACGATTCCTGGGGCCTGGAAGGTTGCGCTGTGAGACAAAGCTGGTTATTACTCGGGTATTATTTTTCATGACAAAGCGAGGAGGCTGTGCACTCTTTGATTAATATGCTCAGTGGCTGGGTCTGGGAATCGGTCACTATTGCACTGCTGGTGGGCAGCGGAATTTTTATCACCTTCCTGCTTGGTCTGGTGCAATCCCTTCGTTTCGGTTATGCCTGGAAACTAATTTCCGGGCGTTTCGACAGTCCTGATGATCGGGGGGAAATTACTCATTTCCAAGCCCTGAGCGCAGCTCTTTCGGCTACCATTGGTACCGGCAATATCGCCGGGGTCGGCACCGCTGTGGCTCTTGGCGGGCCGGGGGCGGTGTTCTGGATGTGGGTTACGGCTCTGTTTGGTATGGCCCTCAAATATGCCGAATGCCTGCTGTCGCTACATTTTCGCACCATTCACGAAGACGGCTCGGTCAGTGCCGGGCCGATGTACTATCTGGAGAAGGGCCTGGGTCAAAAGTGGCTCGGCATGCTGTTTGCCTTCTTCGCCA
>CAZKQY010000064.1:0-2067 GCA_964555005.1 uncultured Syntrophotalea sp.
ATCGGGCCGCCGGGTTGCCTGCTGCTGTCACCTCCTTTTGCGGCAAGCGGCGAGCTTTGTGCATGAGCTGTTTGACCGCTTTGCCCGGGGAGCGCGTCGTTGGTTTTCGTAAAGTCAGGGCATAAGGCTTAAGACGTAAGACTTTGTCCCTTGATCCTCGAACCTGAAAAGAAAACAGCTGGGCCGCCGGTGTTGCAGGGGAGGCAACTGTAACATCGGCGGCCCGGCTGCCTTCGGGAGGGCCGTAGTTTTTTGTCCCGTCCTTACGGACGGTTTGGCTTGGCAAAGAACGAACCCCTGGTTTTGCGCTTACCCGGGGAAATCGACCACGAAGCGGTATTCCTTGCCGCAGCGCAGCACGACTTCCTTTTGGCCGCGGCGCAGCAGCCGCATGTCGATCTGGATCTGACCGTAGCCGTTGTGGCGGAGCAGTTCGTCGAAGAGGTTTTCGAGGCGGTTTTTGACATCTTCGCTGCTGCTGATTCGGGTCATAGTCAAAGTCGCGATAATTTCCATGATCGGGTTTGGTCTTTCCGGTAAACGGAATCACAGGTTAAGGTTCTGGTGCTCTGGTCGCCTGTCACCCAAAGGACGGTTCGGTTATTTCGTGGGGGCAGGTTTACCCTGTTTTGGAGAACTGGTCGGTGATCCGCATCACGAAATTGAAAACTAAATTCATTGATAACAAAAACAGGAATCCGCCGCCATCCGTGGCCGGCGATAAAACCGAGGCCCGGTCCCACCATGTGCCCCGTCCGGCCGCCGGCTTGGCCACCGGTGCCCGTGAAGCTCCGGAAAAAATGCCCGGTATTTCGCCGGATACCGGGCGTTCCATTGTCTATCGGAAGCAGAAATAATTTCCGCAGCGACGCCACTCAGAGGTCCCAGAGAACAAGTGGCCAAAACTGATCAGTTCAGGAGGAATTTTCCGTCTGAATATGGCCGATATGATTCAACACCTCATGGGGATGGCCGTCGAGATCCTTAAGACCCTCAAGGCCGGGCATCTTGGCGGCATGGATACCGCTTTTTTCAGCCAGGGTGTGCAGATCTTTGGCAAGAGGTTCGATGGCCATATTTTTGGGCTGGACATCGGCCGAGAGGCGGTTCAGGGCATTGATAAATTTCTCCATGGTGTACTCTCCTTCGGTGGGTTGGGTTGTTCATGAACCAGATTCTGACCCCGACAGCTATCTGCCGGGTTTTTGGTGTTGCCTGCGTAGCGCCCGCTTAATCCGCAGTAAGGGGCGAATCTGCGTCGGCGACGTCCCGGGCGACACAAAAATTCTGTAAAAAATCAGTTCTGCCACTGTTCTTCGAGTTGTTGCAGCCAGCTCCGGATGCGCTCGGCCATCCTGTCGGTCTGGTTATCTTCGTCCAGGACCAGGCCCACGAACCTGTCGCCTAAGCAGGCGATGGAGGCTTTGAAGGTATAGCCCTCGGCGGGCCAGGAGCCGATGAGGGCCGCGCCGCTCTTAACCAGGGCTTTGTAAAGGGTGCCCATGGCGTCGACAAAGGTCGCCGGATAACCCTTCTGATCTCCCAGGCCGAATAGGGCGATTTGCTTGTTGGGCAGATCGATCTCCTGCAGCAGGGGCAACCGATTTTTCCAGTCGTTCTGGAGGTCGCCGTAGCCCCAGGTGGAGGTGCCCATGACCAGGTTCGGGTAGCGGGTCAGGTCCTCCGCGCCGGTTCGGGAGATGTCGATCAGGTCGGCCCGTTTTTTGCCGAGCAGTTGCTGCATCATTTCCGCGTATTTGGCGGTGTTGCCAGTGGTCGATCCGTAGACGATGCCGATTGGTGCCATGAAAAGTTCCTTTCCTGTTAAAAGGGCCTGTTGTCTTGGCCAATAAAGTGTCGCAAAACCCTGCCGACTGTTCTCAACGGCAAGGGCCGGTCCTATGGAGAGCTGCAGGGGGGTGCCCCGCGTCGGCTCCATGCTCAGCAGGGTAATACAGAATCCGGCTGATTTCGGTGATCCACCTCACGAAAATGATAATTAATTTCAATTGTGTGCTGATATTTGAGCGCTGGCACCTTACGGCTTGTTTCCTGAGCGTACGCCGC
>CAZKQY010000065.1:0-4277 GCA_964555005.1 uncultured Syntrophotalea sp.
CGACACCAGCGCGTAGGCCGCGGAGTGGGACTTATTGAAGCCGTAGCCCGCGAACTTCTCCATCAGGTCGAAGATGTGCGTGGCGGTGGCGGCCTCGACGCCGCGCTCGACGGCGCCCTGCTCGAAGATCACGCGCTGCTTTTCCATCTCCTCGGGCTTCTTCTTACCCATGGCCCGGCGCAGCAGGTCGGCGGCGCCGAGACTAAAATTGGCCAGAACCTGGCCGATGAGCATAACCTGTTCCTGATAAACTATGACCCCGTAGGTGTCCTTGAGAATCGGCTCAAGCTGGGGAAAGTCGTACGTGACTTCCTTCTTGCCGTGTTTACGCAGGATAAAATCATCGACCATGCCCGAACCGAGGGGACCAGGGCGATAAAGAGCACAGGCGGCGATGACATCTTCAAAGCAGCTTGGTTTAAGTTTAACCAGCATATCTTTGATACCCGACGACTCGAGCTGAAAGACGCCGGTGGTATTTCCGGCAGACAGAAGGCGATAGGTCTCAGCGTCGTCATCGCGGACCAGCTTAAGGTCAAATTCAGGATCCTTCCCCGCGTGAATCAGGCGCACTGCGTTCGCAATAACGGTCAGAGTTTTAAGACCCAGAAAGTCGAACTTAACCAGGCCGATCTGCTCAACGAACTTCATGGCGAACTGAGTCACCTGTCCACCGGACTTGGGATCAGTATACAGGGGCAAGTATTCAGGCAGGGGCTTGGGCGTCACCACCACCCCGGCAGCATGGGTTGAGGCATGGCGGGTCAGACCTTCGAGAGCCAGAGCCACTTCCAGCAGCTTAGCCACCTGCGGTTCTTTGTTGGCCAGTTCCTTAAGCTTAGGCTCCTGCCCCAAAGCCTGTTTCAGGGTGATATTCAAAATGGCCGGTACCAGCTTGGCAATCTTATCCACCTCGCCATAGGGCATATTCAGAGCCCGACCGACATCGCGGACCACTCCCTTGGCCATCATGGAGCCAAAGGTGATAATTTGAGCGACGTTGGCCTCGCCGTACTTCTGCCGCACGTAATTGATAACTTCTTCACGGCCATAGATACAGAAGTCGACATCGATATCAGGCATCGACACCCGCTCCGGATTAAGAAACCGTTCAAAGAGCAGGTTGTAGGGCATGGGATCGATATCGGTGATGCGAATGGCATAGGCCACTAAACTGCCGGCGGCGCTACCACGGCCGGGCCCCACGGGAATGCCTTTATTCTTGGCCCAATTGATGAAATCGGCAACGATCAGAAAATATCCGGGAAACCCCATAGAGCGGATAGTTTCCAACTCAATTTCAAGGCGGGCACGATAATCCTTTTCCTGCTCGGCAGAAAAGTCGGGACGTCTGCGGCGAATCTCTACCAGACGTTCATCGAGACCCCTGCGGGAATCTTCAGCCAACACTTCATCGAGGGTCTGATCCTCGGGTTTTTCATATTGGGGGAAGTGATAGGTTTTGAAATCGAGTTCCAGATTGCAACGTTCGGCGATGACCAGAGTGTTGCTTAGAGCCTCGGGCACCTCCTTAAACAGCGCGGCCATTTCCTCGGGGGATTTGACGTAGAATTCATCGTTGGGAAAGCGCATCCGGTTCGGATCGTCCATGGTCTTGCCGGTCTGAATAGACAGCAACACCTCATGGGCGTAGGCGTCATCGCGAGTCAGATAGTGGCAGTCGTTGGTTGCCACCAACGGCAGGCTAAGTTCCTTGGAGAGCTCGATAAGCCCTTTGTTAACCACATCCTGTTCCGTAAGAAAGTTTTCCTGCAACTCGAGATAGAGCCGGTCACCATCGAAGATGCGGGCCATCTCCTCGGTGCGGCGCTTGGCTTCGACCATCTTGCCATGTTTGATCAGGGATGGGATCTCACCGCCAAGACAGGCGGTCATAGCAAGCAAGCCTTCGTGACGCTCGGCCAGAAGTTGCCAATCGATGCGCGGCTTGTAATAAAAGCCTTCGCGATAGGCGGCCGATACCAGATGACAGAGGTTGCGATAGCCGGTCAAATTCTGGCACAACAACATAAAGTGATAAGAGGCTTCGGAGGATCCGCGAGCACTGATCTTGTCAAACCGGGAACCGGGGGCCACATAGACCTCACAACCGAGGATCGGTTTAATACCGGCGGCTTTAGCCTTAGTGTAGAACTCCAGGGCACCAAACATATTGCCGTGATCGGTCACCGCCAAAGCCGGCATCTGACAAGCCAGAGCGCGTTTTACCAGGTCACCGATCTTGATAGCGCCATCGAGAAGACTGTATTGACTATGAACATGAAGATGTACAAAACCTGGAGGGGTCATTGATATGTCCGACAAAATGTGGCAAAAGGACGGCCCGCTAGCGGAAACCGAGCGTAAACAAAAAAACCGATATCGTCGAACGCTGCGGCGTGTCGATGACCGGCTCAGAAATCATGGAGTAACTTTACCATCGACCGAAGCTTAGGGTCAACCGCCTGCAAACCAAACCATAACCTGCAAAACCCTTGATTTACCGTACAAAGACGAAACGAATTTGACAACGGTTTTTTCGCAAACAGCGAATGCTTAAACAAGCACCTGAACGTCAAAATGGGCCAAAAAATCAACAACCTTAATCAGCGGCAAGCCGATCAGGGTTGTGTAGTCGTCCCCGGCCATCCGCTCCATAAGACTGATGCCGAGCCCCTCAATTTTGAAAGAGCCTGCGCAATCGAAAGGTTGCTCCCGTTCAAGATAGGCATAAATTTGCTCGGAGGAGAGTTTGCGCAGGGTCACGGAATAGCAGTCGTAATCGGTCAATGACTCGCCGCTGGCGGCATCGTAGATGCTGATTCCGGTGTAAAAGGTGTGGGTCTTACCGGCCATCTCTCGCAGTTGGACCGCAGCCTGCGGCAGCCCTCCGGGCTTGCCGAGAATATGACCGCGAGGGTCGACAAAAACCTGATCCGCACCAAGGATCAAAGCCTCGGGATACTTCTCCGCCAAACTTCTGGCTTTATGAGCGGCAAAGTGTTTAACCAGCAGTTCGGGAGCCACCCGTTGATCAAGCTGCTCTTCATAGAGGGGGGGCGCTACATGAAAGGGGATCCCCAACTGCCGCAGCAGTTGCAGCCGATAGGGACTGGTCGAGGCTAGTACCACCGTTCTCATAGCTCATTTCCCTTTCCGTTCAAATCAGGTCATTCTACCTGCAGACAGACGGAAAATGCAATGATTACCAACTCAATTATCGAGGGGCATCAGGCCACTGCGGTCCAGCCCGGCTCGCCGGAACCAATAAGACCGTGCCTGGTCACTGGAACATAATGAGGAACTGTCTGTTTGCTATTCGCTGCACCCTTCGCAAACCACCCTGTATCGGTAAATGCAAGGGCCTGATAAAGAGCGGCACAAATCTGGTCACGATCAATCCGCTTAAAAAAGCTGTTCAGCGCCAGGCGGTCGAACCAGTCGTCGGCAAAAGTGACTCCTTGGCGAGCCCCGACTTCCACTGCGACCTCCCCTTCATACCAGCCATCGCCAAGAATACCGGAAAAGACCCAGGTCGATGCTTCCGAAGAGCTCGGTTCTTGATGATGGATAACAAAGTAAGGACTGGCGGCCACTTCCTGCTCAAGATGCAAAACAATCATGATAGAACTCCTTTGCTGATGGGTTACCTTCAACAAAGAGTCTAGAACCAGGTCGTGACAGAATATGTCACACTTCTTCAAGCATCCGCATCTTCAATGGCGAGAGCCTGGCGCAGACCACCAAGAAAGGTGTTGCGCAAGGAAGCCGGTTCAAGTACTTCGAGATGGGGCAAAAAAGAATAAAGCCAGGACAGGATCTCCTTCTCACCACCGACATGCAGAGTCAGAATCAGGGCACCGTCGGCCTGCTCCTCAATCGATTGGCTGCTATGCCAGAGGCGCTCCCGTACCAGATGGGCTACAGCGACGTGGAATCTCACCCGAATCGAGAGCGGATCCTCGGCCACCAGACCAAAGGCATCACCGGTCAGATGCTCGATAGAAAAATCTTCCGGCAGCTCAAAACGCTCTTCACCGACAGAAACCTCCTCGATACGGTCGACCAGAAACAGCCGCAGCCCTTGACGGTTGTGGGCATAACCGCCGAGGTAGAGGGAATCCTTGTAAAACAGCAGGGTGTAAGGATCAAAGGGGTAATCAGCGGCGGCGCGCTGGGCGGGAGCATAGCGAATGGTACAGCACAGTTGAAACAGCAGCGCCCGGCGCAACGCCTCGAGCACCTGACGCTTGCCACTGTAATCCCGCAGGCCCTGA
>CAZKQY010000066.1:0-5005 GCA_964555005.1 uncultured Syntrophotalea sp.
TATCGAGCAGGACAATGGCCCCGATGTTTTCGTTCACTTCTCCGCCATTGCTGGCGACGGCTTCAAGTCCCTCGCTGAAGGTGACCGGGTCGAGTTCGAAGTGACTGAAGGCCAGAAAGGTCCCCAGTCCGCCAACGTCCGTAAGATCTAATAGCGGCCGAATCCGGCTTTTTATTTAGATCTAAACCCCGCCTGTTCTTTATGGATCAGGTAGGACACAGTGATAACGGGCTTGTCGCTATGGCGGCATGTTTGAGATGCTGGCAAAACCCCGCTTCCTTTTAGGAAGCGGGGTTTTGTTTTTTAAATCTTATTTATTTTGGCCGCGCCATAAAAGACTCGGCCTGCCGCAGTTTGAGGGCCAGGGATGGCCCGAGTCCATGTGCAAGGGCGCGGATTGATGCCGAGATTGGGGAAAAGGATCGTTTTCGGTTGAAACTAATGTCTTGTTTGGTTGGTCACTTCAATTACTTCTGAGGTGTTTTGGTTGTTGTTAAGGCCCGCCGACGCAGGTTTAGCCTGAGTTAAGTCGAGGAAGTGAAATTCAGACAGCGTCCAAAAGGATCAGAATTAGAAGACAGAATTAACTGTACAGGGCACTAGTTATGGGCCAGGATCAGGCGTTACGTCTGGCAGTCGGTTAGTTAGCAGATCTGCTGGTTAAGGGTTTCCTTATTTATTGCGCGAATATATTTTGTTGTGGTTGGCTTGGTTGGTTGTTTAGTTAATGTTTGACAGCATTCATATATTATGTGGTTGTTTGTAATTTTTTTATTTCCGATACAGTTCATCGAAGATTAAATGGTCACAGGGGATTTCATCCCAGTGAAGGATCATGTTGATTGTTTGCTGCAGTAAAGGTCTGTATACTTTTGACGAAGCTCGGAAATGCGCAACTCAATGTAGTCATAGTTAGTGAAGAAGGGAAAAAGGCATGAATATATCGGATCGTTACCGAGAACTAACCGACGATGTGCGATTAATTCTGGACGCACCAGTGGATGACTCTTCAGGTGAGGCGTTAAAGGCTCAGCAGATCATCGATCAGGCCGCACAGGATATGGAAGAACTGGAAGAACTGGTCGGGGATATTCCCCAAATGCAGTTGGAGTCCAAATTAACTCCGGTGCTGTTGAAAAGTCACAGTCAGCTCGATCGGGCTAGGCTGTTGTTGGTAGAATTGGGTGCTGAGGACCGTGCGGCGGCGGTTTGGGAGCTGGAACAGAAAATTTATCGCCTGCTTAATGTTCTATAGCATGCAGGTCCCACAGGCTGTGCTGCTGGTTCGAAAAAGGTCAACTAACGGGCAAGTATTTTTGCCGGCCTTGCAACAGCGGTGATCTTGTTTAGAGTAGTAACAGAGGGCGGTGCAGTTGGGTTAACAGGCCCGCCCTGGTCTCGGAAGGAGGCGTAGACATGTCGCTTGGAAAAACCTGGTTTACTCCGAAGGACGCGGCGTCCATGTTCGGCATCGATGAAAAATTGATTTTGGAATGGGTCGAAGAAGGGCTGGTGCGCTGCGAAAGGGTGGCTGACGAGGTTGCGCAGGTCAATCTTGATGACCTGAAGCTGGAGGTCGAGGCTTTTCTTGAAAAAAACTGAGAGGGCAGGCGCGATTGTTTTGGTGGTAACATGGCACCATCAAGGCGCCCGGTATTAAGCCGGGCGCCTTGATGGTTTAGTCTATGGAGCGACCGCCCAGCTTTTTCAGGCTGGCATGGGCCTGGCGCAGCAGGCGCTCAGTATCCGGCCAGTCGATGCACTTGTCGGTGATAGACATTCCATATTGTAATTCGTCAAGGTTGTCTTTTAAAGGCTGATTGCCCGCTTTGATGTTGCTTTCGATCATCAGGGAGTTGATGGAGCGATTGCCCTGGGCGAGTTGCTCCATGACGTTGTTCAGCACCTCTTCCTGGCGGGCGTGATCTTTATAGGCGTTGGCGTGGCTGCAGTCGACCATGATGGAAGGCAGCAAGCCGGCTTTAGTCAGTAGCGCCTCGGCATGGGTAATGCTTTCGGTATCGTAGTTTGGCTTACCGCCTCCGCCGCGCAGAACCATATGCCCGTCGGGATTGCCGTTGGTTACGACAATAGCGGTATGCCCATCGCGGTCGATTCCGAGAAAGTTATGCGAGTGGGTGGCTGCATCGATGGCATCCACAGCGATTTGCAGATTGCCGTCGGTACCGTTTTTGAAACCGATCGGAAAGGACAGGCCGCTGGCCATCTCCCGATGGGGCTGTGATTCGGTGGTGCGGGCGCCGATGGCTCCCCAGCTAACCATGTCGGATAGGTACTGGACAGTGATCGGGTCGAGCACTTCACAGGCGATGGGCAGGCTGAGGTTGGTTACTGAACAGAGTAGATTGCGGGCGATGCCGAGTCCCTTGGAGATTTGATGGGAGCCGTTGAGGTCGGGGTCGTTGACCAGCCCTTTCCAGCCGATGGTGGTGCGGGGCTTTTCAAAATAGACGCGCATGACCAGCAGTAGCTGATCTGCCAGTTCCTGATTTAGTTTGGCCAGTCGTCGTGCGTAATCGATGGCGGCCATGGGGTCGTGAATTGAGCAGGGGCCGACCACAACCATTAAGCGGCGGTCGCGATTGTGGATGATATCCTTGATCTGCTGCCGTGATTGAATAACAAATTCCGCGGCCTGTTCCGACAGGGGGAAAACCTGCTTCAGGTCAGTGGGCGCGATGATCGGGGTCATGGAGCGGACATTAAGGTTGGTTGTGCGCTTCATTGAAGGCCTTTCTGCTGCGATGGTTGGTTCGGTACCGGCTGCTGACGGCACATTGACAAATTATTTTAGCGATTTTTCGAGTGAAAGTCAAAGTATTGCAGCCATCTAAGAAGACCGAAAGGGTTTGACACTGCGTCGCCCGATTCGGTATAAGTTGAAGGCTAATTGTTGAATATGATAAACTAATCCTGATAACGTCGCAAAAGGTTTGCTTTAGGGTGTTTTGGCATTTTTTAGGATCTCGACACACTAGCAGTATGCCTTTATCTCTAAAAAAAACATTAAGCCTTGTAAAATGAATTTTTTGTTTAGTCATCCTGTAAGTTATCATGAGTGCATTAATCTTGTTGGGAAAGGATAAGGCGTCGTGGTTATTTTTAATGATCTTTTGATCGTATTCGGTCAAATGGTTTTGATGCTCCTGCAGGTCTATATTTTTATTATTGTTGCACGGGCGGTTATCTCCTGGGTCGGACCTGATCCTTATAATCCTATAGTACGTTTTCTTTACAATGCCACCGATCCGGTTCTGCAGCGCATTCGGCGGGTATTGCCGCTGCAGTTCAGTGGCATTGATCTTTCGCCCCTGGTCCTGTTGTTCGTTCTCTTTTTCGTTCAGAATCTGATCCGGCGTTTGTTAATGCATCTTGGCTGAGGAATCCCCTATGGCAATTACTCCCATCGACATTCAGCAGCACCAGTTCAAAACCCGCGCCATCGGCTACGAAAAGGGCGGCGTCGATCACTATCTGGAGCAGATCGCCGAGGAATTAGAGAATTATCACCGTCAGGTTCAGGAACTGAAAGAGGAACTGGTTCGCACCAAGGCGGCGCTGCAGGAGATGCGGCAACGGGAATCTGCGGTTAAGGAAACCTTGTTGACCGCTCAGCAAGTCACTGAAGCGATCAAAGCTAATGCCCATAAAGAGGCGGAAATCTCTATGGCGGAAGCGGAGCTGGAAGCGGAGCGGATTGTTTATCACGCAGAATGCCGACGCAAGCAACTGCTCGATGGAATCCGGGAAATCAAGTGTCAGAAGGTTTCCTTTGAATCTGCCCTGCGGGGACTGATCGAAGGTCATTTGCGGCTGCTGGATATCGACCGGTTGGAGGAGGAAGAATCCGCCAAGGTAGAACAAATAATCACCGACATCGAGCCGCCCACTCCTGAGGCTCTGCCTAACTTGAGCGAAGACCACTGGCAGGATCGATGAGTCCCTACCTTCAAGGCAGCGAAGATGGTGTAACCATCAACGTCTATGTCCAGCCGCGGGCCAGTAAAAACGCAGTGGTCGGGTTGCAGGGCGATGAGCTGAAGCTACGCTTGACCTCGCCGCCGGTAGAGGGGGCGGCCAACAAGCTGTGTCGTGAATTTCTGGCTAAGTTGCTCGGTGTAGCCAAGGGTCAGGTCAGTCTGGTGGCCGGTGACAAATCCCGTCATAAGCGGCTCTTGGTCCGGGGGGTAACTTTGCAACAGGCCCGCCAGGTTCTGGAAGGCTGATTTCTGGTCTTTTTTATGTTTCTTGTTTTCCTTTTTGTTTCCACCTATCCCCTTTTTTAAACAGCTTTGAGCTGTTTGCCCCCCCCTTTCGATAGCATGAAAATCCTTTCAATACAAACTAGCCGCCGATTAGAGAAGTGTTCCTGATAAGGGGGCTCCTAGTTCAAACAGGCATGATCGTCCAGCGATTGATGCAGGTCGCAGTGGATGTATCCCAACCCGCCGATCAGGGTTGGGGGTTGAGGGTCGAGAAGGCTGACAGGGGAATGATTCCCTCTTCTTTAAAGCTTACGGTGCGGGACAGCACTCCAAAACCGCCCAGGGTAACCTGGCCGTCGATAGCAAAGGGAATGTCCTGCTGCTGACTGTTGCGACCGATGCGCAGCAGGTTGAGATAGCTGCTCGACAGGCGCAGGGTCAGGGTCCCGGTCTCGTGGGCGGCGAGGTGCAGCTCGTTCATCCCTTGGCCGTGAGCCACTTGAATGTTCTGCAGGGTCAGGGAGTAGACGGCCCGTTGAATATTTAACGGAAAGTCATTGGGGTTGTACAGGCTCAGGTCCGCACTCAAAATAGCATGGCTAAGGGTGAGATTTTCCAGCTGCAGGCCGAGCAGGCTGACTTCTGGCGCTACCGGTCGCATACTGGCGCAGGAGGTTAGTAACAGGGTCATGCCGATAAGCAGTTGGGCCCGGATAATACGTTTCATGGTGAATCCTCTCTGGTAGGAAGGGATTATTCAGCGACGCTGAAGGAAGCGC
>CAZKQY010000067.1:0-3050 GCA_964555005.1 uncultured Syntrophotalea sp.
AAAAGGATGCATGGAGGTCATGCCGTCTTTATCGAAAACGATCATCTCTCCCGGTTCGACTTCACGAATATATTCGGCTTCAATAAGATCAAGGGCACAGGTCTCCGAGGCCACCACATAGGAGCCATCGACCTTGCCGAGTACCAGCGGTCTAAAACCGCTCGGATCCCGCACTGCGACCATCCGTGTTTCAGTCAAAAAAACCAGGCTGTAAGCTCCCCGTACAGCCCGCAAAGCCTCCGCTATACGATCGGCCAGGGTATCGGACTGAGAGCGAGCCAGCAGATGGACGATAACCTCCGTATCGGCCGTGGTGGAAAAAATCGAACCGGTCTTTTCCAACTCGCAACGCACCTCTTGGGCATTGACCAGGTTGCCGTTGTGGGCTACGGAGATACTGCCGCGGGCATAGTTGACAGTGATGGGCTGGCAGTTTTTCAGGCTGTCTCCCCCCGCCGTCGAATAACGGACATGGCCGATGGCCGCCTGGCCGGGAAGGTTGTTGAAAATCTTTTTATCTTTGAACACGTCGGCAACCAGACCGCCACCCACATGGGTGCGGATTCTGGAACCGTCGGCCGCCGAAATACCACAACCTTCCTGACCGCGATGCTGCAGGGCGTAAAGACCCAAATAGCTCATATTGGCGGCTTCAGGATGACCAATGATACCGAAGACACCACATTCATCATGAAATTTATCGAACATATAACCACTTCCCGGCATGCAACATGCCTGTTGAACCTGAAGACATCTTAAAACGGAAACCGCCCGGCAACGATTTCAGAGATCCAAGTCAACCGCTACAGCAATTCCTCGCGGATAAACTTGACAGCGTTCTGATAGAGCCACAGCCCCATACCCTCTTCCGCCAGGTCGTCCTCCCGGGTCCAGCGTGGGTGCTGGGTGCGATGCACATAGGCCTCGGGGTGGGGCATCAGACCGAACAGGCGCCCAGTTTCGTCACACAGCCCTGCGATAGCCGCTATAGAGCCGTTAGGATTGGCCGGATACTCCATGGTCGGCGAGAACCCCTTGGTGCTGTATTTAAGAACCGAGAGATGCCGCGATTCAATAGCTGCCAGAACCTGTTCCGACTCAGCGACCAGTCTCCCTTCACCATGACGAACGGGCAGGTAGATACCGTCCAGCCCGCGAGTAAAAACGCAGGGCGACTCGGCGTCTGCCTTAAGGTACACCCAGCGATCTTCGAAACGACCGTTGTCGTTGAAGGTCAACGTGGCAGATTGCCGAAACTCGCCGTTAAGAGCCGGTAGCAAACCCATCTTGACCATTAACTGAAAGCCGTTACAAACCCCCATGATCAGCTTACCGTCAGCAATAAATTGCCGTAGATGATCGCTAAGATGCTCGCCACTACCGGCAACAGGAGCGTGTAACAGGCGATTGGCGCCGGCCTTGGCCGAACCAAGATCGTCACCATCCAGAAAACCGCCGGCCAGATTAAGAAAGTGGTAGTCGGCCAGCCGCACCCGGCCCGCAAGGAGCTCGGAAATATGGACAATATCGACCACTTCGGCACCGGCCAGTTCAATGGCGTGGGCCGTCTCCCGCTCACAATTGGTACCGTTGCCGGCAATAACAATGGCTTTAACTTGCTTTGACATCCCTTACATCTCCCTTAACGGCGCTTGCCACGCCTGTTTGAGATCATCGATAGTTGAGCGAACCAACACCTCACCCTGCAGGCCGACGATCCGCAACTCCCGATCCTCGGTTACCTCACCGAGCAAAGAAACATCCTGATTTTCAAACAGAGCTTCGAAAGCTTGTTGCCGGGCAGGTCGCACGGTCACCAAAAGACGGCTCTGTGATTCGGAAAAGAGTAGAGCGTCTTCCCGTATCCCCTCTTCTCTCTTAACTTTACGCAGATCGGCATGAATGCCGAAACCGCCGGCAAAGGCTTTTTCAGCTAAGGCAACAGCCAGACCGCCATCAGAAAGATCGTGACAGGAAGCGATCAGACCCTGCTCCTGGGCACGATTAAGGGTACGGTAACGCTGTAAGGCGGTAACCGCATCGACTTTAGGTACATTGGCACCAAGATATCCCAACATATCGTAATACTCGGAAGCGCCAAGTTCGTCAAAGGTCGTGCCCAGCAAGTAGACCAGGTCGCCAGAACGCTTAACGTCCATAGTTACCCCTTTGCGAATATCCTCGACTTTACCTATAACCGAGAAGAGAACCGTCGGCGGAATAGATATCTTGGTATCGCCGATCTGGTAATCATTCTTCATCGAATCCTTGCCGGACACCAGCGGCACACCAAAAGCAACGCAGTATTCGTACAGGGCCTTGTTCGCCCGTACCAGCTGAGCTGCCTTGAATTCACCATCGGGAGTACGATCGCTCTGAACCGGATCACACCAGCAGAAGTTGTCGAGTCCGGCTACATGGTCGATATTTCCGCCAACCGACACATAGTTGCGCAACCCCTCATCGATGGCGCAAGCCATCATGTGGTAGGTATCGATATCGCTGTAACGGGGACAGATACCGTGGGCCACCACGACGCCTTCAAAGGAATCGGGCAGAGGCCGAATCATGGGCGCATCAGCGGGTCCGTCGTTCTCCACCCCGACCAACGGTTTAAGGACCGTAGCGCCCTGAACCTCATGATCGTAGCGCCGTACCACGCTCTCCTTGGAGCAGATATTCAACCGCGCCAGCAGATTATGCAGGGTAGCACTCGCATCAAGAGGCTGGGCAATGTCCGGCTCCTGGTGTCCGCGATCTTCCCAGCGAGCCTTGAGCTTGAGCTGGGGCACGCCGTTATGAATAAATTCCATGGGCAGATAACAAACGGTCTGACCGGCATACAAACAGTGGTAATACCCCGAATCGGTAAACTCGCCGAGATCGGTGGCGTCCACATCCATCTGCCGGGCCAGGTCGATAAATGCCGTCAAGTTTTCGGGGGGCACCGCCAAAGTCATGCGCTCCTGTGCCTCTGAAATAAGAATCTCCCAGGGCTGCAAACCGGCGTACTTAAGGGGTGCCCGGTCCAGATGAATTTCGAAACCACC
>CAZKQY010000068.1:0-3687 GCA_964555005.1 uncultured Syntrophotalea sp.
TGGGCAAACCAAAAGCGTCCTTCGGCGACAACACCGAAGGACGCAAAAACGCACCCCTAACGACAGTTCGACTCTTCAGATAACATTAATCTTCACGATTGAGATCAGCCAGCAATTTTTGCATATTTTGCGCCGGCACCTCCTGATAGTGAGAGAATTCCATAGTAAACATGCCCCGGTCAGAAGTCATTGACCGCAGCTCCGGTGCATATTGAAGTACTTCGCTCAGAGGTACCTGCGCCACCACCACCTGCTTGCCGGTGGTCGGTTCCATTCCCAGCACCTTGCCACGGCGGGAGTTCATATCACCGATAACATCCCCGACACAATCGTCCGGAATGGTGATATCCATCTGCATCACCGGTTCAAGCAAAACAGGTTTTGCCTGCTCTACACATTTTTTAAAACCCATTGATCCGGCAATTTTAAAAGCCATCTCCGACGAATCGACGGCATGGTAGGAACCATCGTACAGAATCGCCCTGAAATCAACGGTCGGGAATCCAGATAAAACCCCTTTTTGCGCCGCTTCGATAATACCTTTTTCAACCGCTGGAATATATTGTCGTGGCACCGCTCCACCAACAATTTTATCGACAAATTCAAAACCGGCCCCCCGTGGGAGCGGTTCCATCTCGAGCCATACATCGGCATACTGACCACGACCGCCCGACTGTTTTTTGTATTTACTCTGCAGTTGAGCCTTGCCTCGCAAGGTTTCACGATAAGGCACCTTCGGCACCTTGAGCAACACCTCAACATTAAATTTACGCTTGAGCTTCTCGGCTGTGACCTCGACATGAACCTGCCCCATACCCGACAGGACCAATTCTTTGGTTTCCTCGTCACGCCGCACCTGCAAGGTAGTATCCTCTTCAATCAGTTTATGCAAAGCACTGTTTATCTTATCTTCATCGCTCTTACTGGCCGCTTCAAGAGCAAAAGCAATGACCGGCTGAATCGGCTCAGGATAATCGTAACAAATAGGCTTGGCAGCATCGCACAGAGTATCGCCGGTGGCGGTTTCCTTAAGTTTGGCTACCGCCACGATATCGCCTGGCGTAGCGATCTGCACCGGCGATTGATGTTTACCGTTAAGCATGAAAATCTGGCCAACGCGCTCGACCACGCCTTTATTGGCATTGTAAAAATTGCTGTCTGATTTGAGAGTACCGGAATAGACCCTCAGCAGGGTCAGCTTACCGGTATAGGGGTCACTAATGGTCTTAAATACCAGAGCGGAAAAAGGCTGATCTTCGGCCGGAATACGCTCTTCAAGTTCTTCGCTTTTGGGGTTAGTGCCTGTCTGGCTGCCGCGGTCCGCGGGCGACGGCAAGCAAAGATTAACATAGTCAGTGAGCTCTCGAACCCCGGCATTACGAGCCGCACTGCCGGCTAATACTGGAATGAAATGCCCGGCCAGAGTGCCGGACCGCAGCCCCTGAAGAAGTTCGGCGTCAGTCAGGATCTCCTCTTCCAGGTACTTCTCCATCAGTTCATCTTCGGTTTCGGCAACGGCCTCCATCAACATTACCCGCCGGGTTTCGGCCTCGTCCAGCAGTTCGCCTGGGATGTCCGTTATCTCGCTGCCACCACTGCCGTCGTCCTTGAACAGGTGCGCCTTCATGGTCACCAGATCGATGACCCCGCGAAAATCGTCTTCCGCGCCGATGGGCAGGGTAACGGCCACAGCCGGAATAGAAAGAAAATCAGCCATGCTGACCATGGCTCTGTCGAAATCGCCTCGTTCACGGTCCATCTTGTTAACGAAGGCAATAGTGGGAACTCCGAACTCCTGGCACCATTCCATAATTTTCTGGGTTTGCGCCTTGACCCCGGAGATGGCCGAAACCAACAACACCGCACCGTCCACCACACGCAGGCAATTACGGGTATCGTGAAGAAAATTGGAATAGCCGGGGGTGTCGATAATCTGCAGTTGGTGCCCTTGCCACTCGCAATGGGCGACAGCGGCACCGATGGTGATATTGCGCTTGATCTCCTCGGGTTCATAATCCATACAGGAAGAGCCGTCGTCGACCCGCCCCAGTCGATCGGTGGCCCCGCTGTTAAACAGGATCGCCTCGACCAGAGAGGTCTTACCCGCTCCGCCATGTGCAATAACCCCCAAATTCCTCACTTTTGCCGTGTCGAACTTTCCCATGGTCTCTCCCTTCCTTTTCCCCGTTAAAGGGAACTCGATTAAGGATCGCTTTGCAGGAAACAACGAATTTCAAGATGCGGCCTGCCGACCGCATTCTATCCACAGGGCAGCGAACAACTGCCGGATGGTTACAAGGAGTATCAAATGCAATTCGAAGCTAGGATGAATACACCGCTTCGAATCAGGTTTTATTAAGCAGATAAAGGATTCGCAATCCCTCCAATGTCAAAAACGGTTCCACTTCCTGAATGGTCTGGGAAGCGGGAGCAATAGCCTTGGCCAGACCGCCGGTGGCAATCACCAGAGGATTTTCCCGTGTCTCCTGACACATACGTCCGACAATGCCATCCACCAGGCCCACATAACCGAAAAACAGACCGGCCTGAATACTGTTGACGGTATTCTTGGCGATCACCTGAGGGGGACGAACAAATTCGACCCGTGGCAGCTTGCTAGCCCGCTGAAACAGGGCCTCGGCAGAAATATTCAGCCCGGGAGCAATGGCCCCGCCCTGGTACTCACCTCGCGCCGAGACCAGATCAAAGGTGGTGGCGGTGCCGAAATCGACAATAATCAGACTACACCGACGCTTTTCAAAGGCTCCGACGGCATTGACAATGCGGTCGGCACCAACCTCCCGAGGGTTATCGTAATGAATCGGCATGCCGGTCTTGATTCCCGGCCCGACCAGATAGGGCGCACGCTTGAAGTATTTTCGACATAATCCTTCCAAAGCGTCTTTAGTCGGGGGGACAACACTGGAAATAATGACATCCTCAATAGCCGACATGGGGATATCGACCAAGCGTAGCAACTCATGGATAAGCATCGCATACTCATCCACCGTTCTGGTTTTGACGGTGGTGATGCGCCAGTTCTGCACCAGCTCCTCGCCTTGATAGAGGCCGAGTACGGTATTGGTATTACCTACATCAATAACCAGCAACATAGAGTGAAAGGTCTTTCCTGAAAAATTAATCGATTACTGACCGGTAAGGGGCCGCACATCCCCGGCCAACACCCGTTCCTGACGGCCATCAGCCAACGTTAGCAGCAAGGCGCCATCTTCATCGAGGCCGACGACCCGGCCACGCAGGAAGCGGCCCTGACAATCGACTTCGACCTGCTGGCCGGTCAAAACAAAATACTCCTGCCAGGCTTGCATAATTGGTGTAAAACCTTCCCGCCGATACTGACTATACAGACGATCGAGCTGTTCCAACAGGGTACGGGTCAAACGCAACCGCGACACCTCGCCACCGCCGGCCAGGACCAGAGAGGAAGCCGGATAGCGCAAGTCGTCGGGAAACTGCTCGGCCTGCATGTTGATATTAATACCAACACCGAGAATCAAGTAACGAATTCGTTCCGTTTCAGCATCGAGTTCATTGAGTAAGCCTGCTACTTTCCGTCCATCAAGTAGCACATCATTGGGCCACTTGACCGTTGGTGACAAGCCGGTAATCTGAGCGATAGTCCAAGCCACAGCCGCCGCCGACAAAAAGGTCAGGATCAGCCAGAGC
>CAZKQY010000069.1:0-2753 GCA_964555005.1 uncultured Syntrophotalea sp.
AATCGCCCGATTTGGAGAAATTACAGGCGTTTCAGGAGTTTGTCGCTTATCTGAACTACGGTCTGGTGATCGACGGTCAGAGCGACACGGCTCAGCAGCTGCAAACCCTGCTGGCCAAGGTTGCCGGACGGCCCGAGGAGCGCATGGTCAATCAGGTGCTGCTGCGCAGCATGAAGCAGGCGCGCTATGATGCGGAAAATGTCGGCCACTTCGGTCTGGCCGCGGAGCTGTACTGCCATTTTACGTCACCGATTCGCCGCTATCCCGACCTGGTGGTTCATCGCATACTGCGCGAAGTGGTGACCGATGAAAAAAAAGCTCATCAACGTGCTTCCTGGTGGCAGCGGCAGTTGCCTGCCATCGCCGAGCAATGTTCGCTCAATGAGCGCCGTGCTATGGAGGCGGAGCGGGATATCATCGACTTGAAAAAGTGTCAGTTTATGGCGGACCGGCTGGGCGAAGAGTTCCAAGGGAATATCTCCGGTGTTCAACCCTTTGGCTTTTTTGTCGAATTGCAGCAGATCTTTGTTGAGGGGCTGGTGCCTGTGGCCAGCCTGGGCGACGATTATTATCAGTATGAAGAGCATCTGCACCGTTTGCTGGGTCAGCGACGACGCAAGATTTATCAGATCGGGATGGAGGTTTCGGTGCGCCTTCTACGTGTTGACCTTGATCGCCGGCAGATCGACTTTGAATTGGTCTGAAACCCGTAACGGGTGATGAGTAATAAGTGATCGGTTAAAACACGTTACTTGTTACTTATTACTTAGTACTGCTTATGAGTTTTTCCCATGCGTCTCATCAGAAACATGAGTGAGTTAAAGGAACCTTTGCAGGATGCTGTGGTCACCATCGGTAATTTCGACGGCGTGCATCTCGGTCATCGGGAGATATTCCGGCGGGTGGTTCGCCGTAGCCGAGAGGTTGGTGGCCCTTCGGTTGTCTACACTTTTGAGCCCCACCCTCTGAAAGTTCTGGCGCCCGACCGGGCCCCGCTGTTGATCAATACCAATCAGGAAAAAGAGGTGTTGATCGAAGCTTCCTGCATCGATGTATTAATCTGTGCCCCTTTTGACCAAACCATGGCCAACCTGCCGGCTCACCGCTTCGTGCGGGAAGTATTGGTGGAAAAGGTCGGCATGCGTCATCTGGTGGTCGGTTACGACTATCTGTTCGGCAAAGGCCGCGAGGGCAACAGCCAATTGCTGCAGCGCATGGGAGAATATCTGGGTTTTGCCGTCGAAGTTCTCGAGCCGATCAGCGAGGCCGGTCAGGTTTATAGCTCCACCGCTATTCGTCAGTTGATCCAAGCCGGGCAGGTGCATCGGGTGGCCGAATTGCTGGGGCGCAACTTTACTCTGCTCGGTCGTGTGGTGCACGGTTTCAAAAGGGGGCAGAAGCTCGGCTTTCCGACCGCGAACCTGCAGACCGAAAAAGAGCTATTGCCCAGCCCCGGCGTCTATGCGGTAAAGGTCAAACGAGGCACAGAGGTCTTCGACGGGGTCCTTAATATTGGCCATAACCCCACCTTTGCTGCGGCCGGATTGTGCATCGAAGTGCATTTGTTAGACTTCGAAGATCAGCTTTACGGCGAAGATCTGCGGGTCTACTTTGTCGAGCGATTGCGGGACGAGAGGCGTTTCTCCGATGTAAACCAGTTGGTGCAGGCTATCGGCGAGGATATCCGGAACGCGCGGCGGATTCTCGCTGAATCCGAGATCATTCAATATCATGAGTATCTCGATTGTGGTCAGTAGGCCGGCCGAAATAATCCAAAAAGGGAAGGGGTCGTCGTGCAGTTAACGGGCAAAACCAGGGTATTGGGAATCTTCGGTGATCCGGTGGCCCATTCCATGTCTCCTGTGATGCAGAATCAGGCTCTGCAGCAGGCCGGAGTTAATGCGGTTTATGTGCCGTTTCATGTGTCCGCCGAACAGTTGCCGCAAGCTGTTGCCGCAATTCGTTCCCTGGGGCTATGGGGGGTTAATGTGACCGTTCCCCACAAAGAGGCGGTCTGTGCCCTGCTGGATGATATCGATCCGGCGGCTCGCTTGATCGGTGCGGTCAATACCATCGTCAATCGACAGGGCCGACTGATTGGCTATAACACCGATGGACTCGGTTTTCTACGTTCGCTGGCCGAAGATTTGCATTTAAATCCCGCGGGCAAACGGATTCTTCTCATGGGGGCCGGTGGGGCCTGTCGGGCGGCGCTGGTTTCATTGTGTCAGGCGGGAGCTTCCTGGCTCGGCATTGCCAACCGGACCCGCAGTCGCGCCGAGGCCCTGGCCAAGGAGTTCGAGGAGCTCTTCCCTGCGGTAAGCTTTGCATCGTTCGGCATTGAGAAAGATGAGCTGTGCCGCGCCAGCCAACATATCGATCTTCTGGTCAATACCTCGGCGGTCGGCCTCCAAGGCGAAGCCTTTGCGGATCTGTCTTGGGAGGATTTGCCGGAAAAGGTTGCCGTCTATGATATGGTCTACAGCCGGACCGGCACCCCCTTGGTGCAGGAGGCCGCGCGCAGGGGGCATCGGACCAGCGATGGTCTCGGTATGTTAGCCGGGCAGGGAGAAGAGGCTTTTGCTCTGTGGACTGGGAATAAGCCTTCAATCGGCCTGATGAAGCGCTGTTTGCTCAGTGAATTGACGGACTGAAGCCCTGATCCACCAGCAAAAAAATAGAAAAACCTCGTTGTCCCAGCAAAGCCGGGAAGATAGAATGCGGTTGCGGACCAACAAACTATCACCAACGAG
>CAZKQY010000070.1:0-11729 GCA_964555005.1 uncultured Syntrophotalea sp.
GAGCCATATTAAGTACTTGGTAACGCCACCCGGACAAGTAGTTATAGCGTTTCAGAAAATAACGTTTTCCCGCCAGTTGGACCAGACCGGCATGGGTTCGCGATCCAAGTTTATAGATCACAGCGCCGTCAAAGGCACAATCAGGATCGGGAAGCAATGCCTCCATAGCTTGACGGGCCGCGGCAGAACGGACCCGCCAGATACGAAACCCATCCCGGTTTTCCCGGGAAAAATCCGGACCAGCCTGAAGACAGTGCCCCGCCCTCTGACGCCATTTGATCATAGCCGCCTTCCTGCCCGGCTGCTCCAGGAGCCCAAACCACTGCCGCCCTTGGTCGACAAAAACCGTCGAACCAAGATAAGCCCGCAAAAAACGCATCAACTGACAACGACTTACTGCCAGAACAAAGGTGCCGAACAGACCGACAAGATCGGCTAGTCGGGCCGATTCACTCAAGGGACCTTTCACGAAACGACACCGCATCTTGCCACGCAAAAAAAATCGCATCCCATTTTGATCACTGGCAACAGCAAGGTCCTGCCCGAACTGGCCGCTAAAGGTGACCCCTTTTTGGTGCAGTTCCCGCAAAAATACAGCCACAGAGGTCACCAGACGACGCTTTTCCCCGACAGCGAGTGAGGGGAAATAATCCCGAAAAAACACCTGAAGTTCAACGCCATCGGGTGGCTGGCGCGACAACAATACCAGTGTTTTTTGACTACCTTGCTTTTCGGAAATGCCCCAACCGAGAAATTCCACAGCGGGCACCTGCCGTAATGCCAGACGCTTCAGACGGAACCTGCGGCGCAAGATATCGATCCGAGCTAAAATATATGAAATACCATTGTATGCGGTCTCTTCCCATAAGATGGCGTCCGACATTTGATCCTCAGAACGAACTTCAGCCAATAACGCCCTGCCAGTCGGGGTCAATTGACGCCATTCGACCTTCGGCATCTCATCCATTAACCGACTCAACGCCCTTTTTCCTCAAGCACTCGAGCACAAAGTTGTAGCGTCTGCTTCATATTACGTTCAGGAGTAAAGGGCAGGGCTGTCTGCAAAGCGACCCTGCCCATCGCCTCTCGGTGTCCTCGGTCTATGCAAGGCAACAGCAAGTCAGCGAGTTCCTCGGCATTTTGAGGATTTTTTTGTACATAACCATTCTTCCCTTCACGAACCAACTCAGCCGCTCCGTTTTCTGCCGTTGTAATCACCGGTAGACCACAAGCCATGGCTTCGAGGCAGACATTAGAAAAGGGATCATACATGGTCGGCAATACAAACAGATCGGCCGCACCATAATAGCGCTGCACTTCCCGAGTCGGTCCGGCGATATGCAATTGACTCCCGATACCCAAGGCTTGTGCCTTTTGAACAAATTGTTTTTCCGGCCCCCGTCCCACCACCAACACATGTACATGGTGACCTTTGGCACAGAGACTAGCCACCGCCTGCAAAATAACCTCAAGCCCCTTTCGTTTCCAATTATTGGAAACGTGCAACAACAGAATCTCACCGTCCGAGAGGCCGAACTTACGACGCACCTCGGTGCGGAACGGTTGCACCGCCTTCGGGCTGAAAACCCGGTGATCGACACCGTTGTATATCACCTCAACCAACGCAGGAGCGACCCCATAGTAGCACTGCACCTGTTCTTTACATAATCGTGAATTGGTTACTATTCGCCTGAAATGGCCACCTCGATAGAGACGAGTTTCAAGAAACAGGTTGGCGAGGTGGGCCGGATTAACCAGATAATTAAGCCAACGCTCCACGGCCATAGGATAACGGATACGCATCCAGTGCCGATGTACGCCATCGCCAAGCCGCACCATGTCGGCCTGTAAGATTCGCGTAAGAGCATAGACAATATCGCAGCGCTGATCGACTAAAGCCGCCTGAAAAGCGCGAGCCGCGGCAATAACTTGCAAAAAAGAAAGGTGCTTTTTTGGCTGAACCCGAACAAAATCAACTATCTGAGGAAGATCCTCCGCCTCAAGGCCCACCGCGCAAACCGAATGCCCCTCGCGACTCAGAGCGGCAGCCAGATTCACCGAAAAACGCTCAAGCCCTCCGTGGGTCAGGGAAAACTTTTTATTAACCAGTGCAATTTTCATCATCAAAAAAACCAGGCCTCAGGAATGTCTTACCGTCAGGGTCTGAGACAACGCAGATATTTGCAGAAATAGCTCCACCGAAAAAGTGCCGTAAAATGCGCACGCACAGCACGATGATAATAACCACGGGCTTTATTAAAATCGCCATGCAGATAATACGTTCGGAACAAACTAAGACAACGGGCCGCAAGATAAGCACTGCGCAACTGCATCTGCCGGGGGGAAAGCACAGCGCCGTCAAACAAACGCTCAACCGCCTTTAATCCAGTTTCTTCAATCCGCAACAGGTCATTGCGCAGGCTGCCTTCATGACGGATTTTTTCCACCACCACCCCAGCCACGGAACGACTGACATGGCAGGCCAGAATATGCCCGAAAAAAACGACATCCTCATTATTGTGCACCCCGTCGGGGAAGGCAATCCGCTCAAGAATTTCTTTTTTAATAATAGCCGAACCAGTCGTCAGCCCACCCAGGCGTTTGAAGACAAACCGACGAAAGTTTTCTGTCCGATCGCTACCCACAGTTCCGGCAAAATGGTCGGTGCCCTGCCCTTGTTCGGAAACTGATCGATAACCGGAGAAAATCAGTTCCCCCCCGGGATTAGCTTCAATTTCCCGGCACATCAAGGCCATCGCCCCGGGAAGCAACGCGTCATCAGCATCAAGAAACCAGATATAGGCCCCTCCAGCCATAGCAGCCCCCCGGTTGCGGGCAGCGGAAGGTCCGGCATTGTCCTGATAGACATAGCGTATTCGATGGCTGGCATGTCGGGAACAAAAATCCATCATGAACTGGCGGGTGTTATCGGAAGAACCGTCATCCACAACAACCACCTCAAAGTCAGCAGATTCCTGCCGAATCACCGATGCGAGGCAGCGTTCCAGGTACCGGGCATAATTGTAGGTGGGAATAACAACAGTGATTTTACAGCTACTCATGTTCCCAGTGCCTTTTGCTATTAAGACCTCTCCACCAGACGCTATGCAACCGGTCCCGTGCAGATAAATACTGATGCAGAACTAACACTTCCACAATCGTTTAAAAAACCGGCCCAAAGAAGATCCAGGTTGTTGCCGGGTACGGATAGCCGGCTGCATGATATCACGCAGCTGTTGAGCCTGTGCCGCAAATGTAAAGTTTTTTTCCGCAAGAGCCTGGCCGGCTGCGGCAATTTTATCAATCAGTCCGGGAGTTTTTTCCAGAAGACGCAACTTATCCAGGGCCTCTTCAACCGAACCATAAAGAACAACGTTTTCCATATCCCGAAACCCGAGAAATTCGTCCTCACGCCCCTGACGGTATGCCAGCAGCAGACAGCCGCAAGCCATGGCCTCAAAATTTTTAAACATATACTCACCAAACCCGGCATCAGCACTAACGAAAACGCGAATCTGGTTAAGCCGTTCAAGATATTCCGCTTTTGACTCGGTGCGCATAATCAGCAAACCGAGAGCCTCTTTAAAAAGATCCAGGAAACGGTTGCGCTCATGATATGCCTTGCTTTTCAATCTGCCAATAAAACCGAAAGGGATGGACCTCTCCAGGTGCAAGTTCCTCAACAGGACTGCATCGTAGCCTTTAGAAAGAAACGCCACATCGAAGCCTTGAACCTGCAAACGTTCGGCTACGTGATAGCTGGTCGTTACGAAGCGAAAAGTTGGCAACTTTCGGTAAAACTTGACGAAGGTGCGGTAATTCCTGGAATGCGGTACATATTCTTGCCAGGCATCCTGCTCATAAAGCACCAAATTGGGAATCCTGGCCAGAGTTTTTGCTTGTCGCCGAATCCTTTTCCACTTCAAGTCAACCAGAATCCGGTCATAAGAACCAAGATCATAAGCCTTCAAAAATCGACGGAGATTGTACTGATTAGCCGGACCGAGTTTGACCAGTTCAAGATCAACATACTTACCGAACTCAGCGTAAAACGCATCAAATGAAACCCGCCGTTCAAGGCGGGTCAAAACCAGAATTTTCATCAGAGGGACCTTTAGGGAAACACACAGGCGAAAACAGAGGGAAAAATCCGAAAAAAAAGACAAATCAATTAAACCCCACCCTGCGAAACAACAGGGGATATATAACATTATTTAAGTTTATGATCAAAAAAATCATGTTGCAAAGCCAAAAGCCTTGCTGCCTGATCAGCCAAAAACAAAACCAAGACATACACACGATCGATCCAATGACGAATTCATCCCATATAATTTAAATAACAGTCATGCTGACAAAAGAATCAAATCGACCCCTTGGCAGGCAACACCATTTTTAATTATAAAATCCCTCAAAGTACCCGATGGTTCTCCGCAGACCTTCTTCCAAGGAAATATGAGGCTGCCAACCGAGAGCTTCATTCGCAATTGAAATATCAGGCTGTCTCTGGACGGGATCGTCCTGCGGTAGCGCTTTAAAAATTATCTTTGAGGTCGACCCGATCAATTGAACAACTTTTCGACTAAGCTCTAAAATTGTAAACTCCTTATGATTGCCAAGATTGATGGGCCCAAAAACCCCCTCTCCTGATTCCATCAACCTAATCAAACCGTCGACCAAGTCATCAACATAACAAAAACTCCTGGTCTGGAATCCGTCACCATAGACCGTGATATCTTTGCCACCCAGAGCTTGCATAATAAAATTACTGACAACACGCCCATCATTCGGATGCATCCTGGGACCGTAGGTATTGAAAATACGGGCAATCTTAATATTCAAATTATGTTGTCGCTTATAGTCGAAAAATAACGTTTCAGCACACCGCTTCCCTTCATCATAACAGGAGCGGACCCCAATCGGATTAACATTTCCCCAATAACTTTCCACCTGTGGATGAATCTCGGGATCGCCATAAACTTCAGACGTGGAAGCTTGCAGAATCTTTATTTTTAACCTTTTGGCCAAACCCAGCATATTGATTGCTCCAAGCACGGACGTCTTTGTCGTTTGTACAGGGTCGAATTGATAATGCACAGGTGAAGCGGGGCAAGCGAGATTATATATTTCATCAACCTCAACATATAGGGGGAAACAAATGTCATGACGTATCACCTCAAACAAGGGATCATCAAGCAAATGAGCAATATTGCCCCTTCTTCCGGTGAAAAAATTATCAACACAAACGACTTCGTTTCCACGTTCAAGTAGTTTTTCACACAAATGAGAGCCAAGGAAACCTGCACCGCCAGTCACCAGAACTCTTTTTGCTAACAATCTTTTCATATTTAATTCTCTTTACATATTAATAATTTTGTTAAAAACTCTTTTAAAATAAGTAACAAATCTTCTCTCTATAAATGGATGTCTCTTTTTTTTACCATGATCACTAATTTTTAATTTTATATCACTAAACCCAACTTCTTGAACTGCGATATTCGGATAAATAGAGAAGCAGTTCATTGTTGGATGAACCTGATCTGCATATACAACATCAACCTCGCTAGTCGATGCACGAAGTATATTTATGATTTTGTCAAAAGATTGAGAAGAGACGGCATAGGCATGGGCTAAATATGTACATTGAATTTGCAAAATTCCTGGTTTGTAATACTTGGCTTTTCTCCTACTCCGGTGATAACCGCCAAGATAAAACATATCCCAATGGACTGAAGAAAGCAGTGAAATGGCCCGATTAAACTTTTCCCAGGCACCAGGAAGAAATGCGCAATCATCCTCCAGAATCAGAACGGATTTATATTTTCTCTCTTTAGCCAACTCAAGAGCCATCAAGTGAGACAATTTACAACCGCTCTGTCCAGCCAAATACTTGTCAACGTTACCTTCCGAGATTCTTTTCTTGGCCATACCTGCATAAAAATTATCTGGATACTCCGCCAATGGCCTCTTGATCCCGGAAATTCTTTCGTAATTTTTGACACCAAGTTCATTTAATCTGTCCACCATTTTAAGCCATTTATCATGGCGCTCGTCTAAATTTATAATAAAAACCATGTCAAATATCTTATCAAACATCTAAACCCTCACCAACCTTAGGCTTGCGTAAATTTTACCGGAGAGTCTTAACGAATCCAACCGGATCCCTATTAAGCTTATATAGATATTTCCAATGCTTTATTGAGCCTGTTCTTTTAAATTTTGCCATACATTTAAAATAGTCGCGCAAAATATGCTCATTTTTATTACCGGTCGTTGCTTCAAGAAGCAAGAGTCGAAATAATTTCTCTTTTGGCATATGCGTAAATTGCGGATAAACCGAACCTATATTCCCAAAGAACCTTGCTACACCGACTTTCCTTTTGTACTTTCCGTCAATATGTTTCTTTTTTCCAAAATGTAAATTTTCTCCATGCACGCGATATTTAACCAAAGGCTCCGCAAGGTAAAATTTCCTACCTCCACAAATGGAGGCCATCCAGATCACACAATCATCGGCCCGGATACGCCAGTCCTCCTCAAAAGGAACTGGAAATATTTCATTTGCCAGACACCTGCGCAATGAAATTGCAGAGGTTCGTTCACCTATCCAAGCATGACTACAGTAAGTAAGAAAAGCAGTATATCCCAAATCATTTATACGACTATCAAACGCCTGAATAACATTTCGGTTAATTTGTCCAAACTCTTCAAAACCACAGTATAAAAAATCACAATCAAACCGTTGACTATAAACCTCAACAATATTTTCAATATAGTCATCATTATATAAATCATCGGAATCTAAAAAACTAATTATTTGTCCGCTTGATTTTTTATATCCATAATTAAAAGCCGATAATTGACCGCCATTTGATTTACAAAACAACTTGATTCTATTATCTGTTTTTGCAATTTCTTCCAAAATATTTATTGATTTATCAGTTGAACCATCGTCTACTATAATAATTTCAACATTTTTATATGTTTGATTTATAGCTGATTCTATAGCTTCAACAACATATTTTTCATAGTTATAGTTGTTTATTATTATAGAGACTAACATAAAAAATCCTCTAATAAAAAAATAATGCTTTCATAAAAATAGAAATAATAAAGCTTACCTTACTATTACCATTTCAGATATTAATAATTGTAATTTTAATTTTATTCCGTTTAGATTCTACTTCGGTAGGATGGCACTAATTTTTACTAGTTTTAGAAAAATACACATAACTTTCTATAAAAGTGTTTCAAGTTTTACTCGGTGAAGCTGAATATCTTCATGAAGAAAAAACGGAAACACTACAGAACCACTATTATAGTCTGTTTATCTTGCGTCACTCGACAAGACCAAAATTTCTGGAGTCCCAGATCGAACGATTAGTGAACCCATCCGATCTATAATTAAGCTTTATACACTGCCCATCAAGGATCACAACAAAACGCTCCTGCTTAAAAGCCCATACTGTGAAGGATTTCGCCATCGCATAGACGGGTCGAGTGCCTAACTGACGGAGTACATACTGCCCACATATCAAAAGAACAAAAAATTAGCCGCAAAAACAATTCCATGCCCCGCATGAACCTGCAATATTTCCATCAGAATCATTTTCTTCACGGACAGGACTAACGAATACAGTGATCGTCTATCGGAACATGGTGGAGCCTTTAAAGAACAAGCCACCTTAAATTAGGCATTGGACACCATATTTCAGGAGAATTTAGATAACACTATTTTGGCAACGCATCTTATTGCTTGTTTAACGCGACGCAAATTTAAAATACATTGAGGAGATATATAAATTGATCTTAAATAAAACAGTAATGCACTTTTATAGTCTTTATCACGATAAAGAGTACGAAACATATAAAGGCATCTTCTTGAGTGATAAATATTTTTAAAAGCCATCTGCCTGACATTAAGAAATTTTTCATCGAATAGATAATCGACAGCTACACCAGACTGTTTTATGGCGAGTAAATTGTATCTCAAGCTATCTTTATGACAGATTTTTTCAACGATGATATTTAATATTGAAGCCCCTTGACAGTTAGCTATCAAATGGCCAAAAAAAATAAAATCCTCGCTATTGTGTACCCCTTCAGGAAAGCCAAAACGCTCAAAAAGCGTGCTTCGAACAATTAAGGAGCCAATGGAGATTCCATGATTTTTATTTCGAATGTATTTCTCGAAATTATCATTTCTGTCAGAACCGATAGGGATAGCCTGCCGAACCATTTTCTGACCTTTGTCGTTTACATAAAAATGTCCGCCAAACAAAAAATCCACCTGGTCAAATTTATCGAGGGCCTTTAAAACAACAGCCATTGCCCCCGGAACCAAGCGATCATCAGCATCGATAAACCAGACAAACTCACCTTGGGCCTCAGTCGCCCCATTATTACGCGCTGCGGAAGGCCCCCTGTTCACCTGATAAATATAGCGTAACTGCCCCAGGTAAATACGCTGGGAATACTCTTCAACTATATTGCGAGTGTCGTCGGTGGATCCATCATCCACCACAATGATTTCATAATTATCGATACCCTGCTCTGTTATAGACTGGAGGCAGTTGTTTATATAACAACCATAATTGTATGTGGGTATTACAAAGGAAAGCTTCACATCTGCCACCTTAAAAACTCCATCACATCAGCGATGTTCCATGATGTCGCTATTGTAGGTAAAACTTCAACTGCTTATGCATTTCCTCATTTGAAAACATGGCTGCAACAGTAGCGCGAGCCGCCCCGCCGACCCGGAGCCTCAAATCAGGATCCTTTTTCAGAGTCTTCAGGATATCCAGCGCCTCTTCTTGATCCTCGAAAAGAAAACCGTTTTTGCCGTGCTCAATGGCATTCCGGTAGCCACCACGACTTTCAGCGACAACCGGCAGGCCACAAGCCATAGCTTCAAAAATCACCCGCCCCCAGGATTCATCCCATTCTGGCGATGTGCGATAAAAAAACACATCAAGCCCTTGCAGAAACTTTTCAGCCGAGTAGGCACAGGCCGGAAGAAGGTGTATTCGAGGGTGATCTGCAACTGCCGACTTCAAACATAAACCACCCATGATCCTCATATCGAATCCTAAACCAGCAAGTTGGTGATAGAATTTAGGGTCTTGAGGATGGTGCTTACTAGATGCATCTCTGCTTATCCTGCCAACCACAAGCGGATCATTAGGGTTTCTTTTGCTGCCAACAGGGGGGAGAGAAAAACGATTTAAGCATATTGGCGAAGGATGAATAACGCCGGATATAGCCACTTGATCAGCGACATCAGCAGAAGCATAAACCAATTCAGGTTCTGGTTTGAAAAACCCCGCAAGGGACTTTAATATCTTGTGACCTCGTCGCAAATTAAACGTATTAAATATTACAATGTTGCGCTTTGGAAAGGTAAAATGAATCCATTTCCCGGGATAGAAATAAATACCAACAAAAATCAGTGTTCCCTTTTTGGGAAACCTCAGGCAAAGCAGATCTATAATCTTAATAGGATATTTACTAAAGTGGGAATTTGGTTTACCGGTTGCCCATAACTCAACAGAAGTAAACTTTTTTAAATTCTCATACAACATCAAGGCTCGCCACTCACTACCACCCGAAGCTTCTTGAAAAGGGTTGATAATGTGAATAGTGAAGTTGGAGCCAACCTTTTCAGATTTATCCTTTAGGTCAACTTGCCTATACATCTTGACCACTCACTCGCCAAATTTGAGCCATCAAGACAACTCCCCCCGCCTGCGTCGCCGAACCGTTAATTTGACATCGTGCCTGGAAATTTTAGCTGTTTTTTGCAATATGCTTTTAATGATTTTTTTCCCCTTTCGACCGAGGGTGGGCTGATTCAGATAAGCCAGCAAAAATCGCAGACGGTCGGTTCGAGAAATTCCTCTTGTAACCTCAGCAGAATAATTAAGCTGTCCCAGATCTTTGATTTGGTAACGATGCGAGCCTCCAGGTCGAGTAAGCACACGCTGCAGATCAATGATAAATAAAGTATCATCTTTCCCGACATATATATGGCTAAGATATAAATCCTGATGGTACAAGCCTTTTTCATGAAACTTTCGTGCCATGCTACCAAGTTGACGAGTAATACGCCGAAAGCGCGAAATCTGTTCACCTGACCTCAGACCGGAAAAATCTTTCCGAATCAGTTGGTCCAGCGGACGGCAATGATACAATTCCTCCGTCAGGGTAAACGAACAGGTCTCGATGCCTAAAAACGGCTTTTCGCCGAAAGCGACTGGTGAAACAGTAGAAATACCGGCAGCACGTACAGCCAAAATATTCTTCCATTCCTGACGCGCCCCCCGCGCCGGCAAACGAAATCGAGACAGCCCCTTCAAAAATTCTACGCAATGAAAACAGTTGCGCTTAAGATAAAAGGCTCGGCCTTCAATCTCTAGCCGATACACAGAACGGCCCCTTTTGTGACAAATTCTAATGCCACCAGTGAACCTCATGAAGTCGCCAAAAGAAATCAGCCCCGCTCGAGCCAAAAGGGGGGCAACATCCGTGGCCAGAATTAGTCCATTTCTTTCGAGCAGACCGTTCATAAGGGATTTCTACCTAAAAGAGCACGGATGGAAGTTAAAACCTGATCCACTGAAATGCTATGGCCGCATTCATCATCTCGCTGGCAACTCTTACGCAGACAAGGCGCGCAATCGAGTGGAGACTGTATGCGAATATGCTCGTCACCTCGTGGACCATTACGAGTAGCGTCGGTGACCCGAAAAAGAGAAACGGTTGAAGTACCAACCGCCGCAGCGATATGGATCGGCCCGGTATCACCACCAACTACCAGATCGGCCCGTTGCAACAGGGCAACCAACTCCGGCAAGGACCCGCGCGGCCAGATCAACGCTCGGCCGTTACTTGCTTGATTTATCTCTTGGCAGGCTTCGTGTTCGCTGTCATTGCCCCAGATCAGTACCGGCCGCAGGCCTTCTTCGTCGCAGAGTTTCGCAACAAACGCCTGCCAGCAATCAAGCGGCCACAGCTTCGTGGTCCAGGTGGTACCGTACTGCAAAACGATCAAAGGCTGCTGATCGAGATCTAATGCTATCAACTGTCTCTCTACGCTCGCCAATGCTTCCGGTTGAACCTCCATCGGGCCAGCAAGGGATATTTCTTTGCCACCGGGAAAAGCTGCCTGGGCCACCGCCATAGATCGATCACTGATGTGGTAACTGTCTGCGCCCAGGAACACCTTACGGTTGGTCGCCAACAGGTTAGGCCATTCACGCACTCCATCACGGGCGAATCCGTAGCGCAGCGCAGCGCCGGACAAAAAGGTGAAAAGACCACTTTTGCTGTTCCCTTGCAGATCGAGAACCAGATCGTAGTGATCTCGGCGCAGCGCAGCGATGGTTTGTCGCACCCCCTTAAGCGTAGCCAGCCAACCCTGGCGGCGCCGGCGTTTAAAACCCAAGCGATGAACCCGACGCAACAACGGATGACCCTCAAGCAGCGGCGCAAAAACTTCGTCAACCAGCCAATCAATTTCGATTTCCGGATCGGCGCTTTTCAACCAGGTTAGCACTGGCAGAGCGTGAATAACGTCACCCAGGGCGCTGATTTTGACAATAAGGACTCGCATCAGTGCCCTCCCAGCAGATCGCGAACCCCGGCCAACACATCGGCAGCGGTTATTGCCTTCATGCAGCGATGATCGGTGGGACACTGACGCAACAGGCAGGGAGCACAGTCAGTGGCCT
>CAZKQY010000071.1:0-7201 GCA_964555005.1 uncultured Syntrophotalea sp.
GCCACCTGCGGGGTCTCTACGAAGGCGACAACTCCGGCATCTGCCGAATGGGTCGCTCTATCGCACAAGCGACGTGAGCATTTTTTGCGACTGCATCAATCTTAGCCATTGGAGACAGGTGGTTTTGCTGCCTGGCGGAACTGCGCAGGCTTAAGGATATCGGCAAATAGCTTGAGCCGTTTGACCAGCTCAGGGTCAACAAGCGAAATCCGCAGTAGTAACGTTTATCGTTATGGCTATAGACACGCGCCAGAAGTTCAATGTTTTTGTACCGATTACGGTTATAGAGCGAGGCGTCAACTGGGCATATCAACGGACGTCAAAGGCAGAATCATTTTATTGAGAATGGCAGCGCAGAGCAAATGAAGAAATTTGCGTTAGTTGGTACTGACCGAATAGAGAAAGCGATAAATGGTGTCCTTGCTGATCTTACTGTGGAGGCATCGGCCTGGAGATAACGGAAGAGGTTCCTGCCGGTGAAAATCAGGATGAAGATCGTCCGCATAACCACAATGGGAGCGATGCCGCACTGTTTGACCATGTTGCTTTGCCTCAGTAATAGTTCGATGTGCTGATTATCAAAGAACGAAGTAATTTGGTTCTGACATGAAACCGTTTCTGCTACAATCTGGTCCAAAACATCATCTTCTTGTTAGTTTTAGGTTGTTTGACGACAACCTGTTTTGCTATAGTTGATAATGTTTTCGTTTAATTATTTCAATGTATTAACAATTTATTCCTTTTGTGAAAGTTGAGTTATCGTCTACTTACTTTATTGGCTGTGTGAAGTGGATGATGAGTGTTGAATGAATCTGTCCCATGTGATGTGTTTTTTATAAAAGGGCATTAAGTTGAAAAAGGTTGTTTTTTTTTCCCAGCCTCATCATTGGTCCCTTGTACGGCCTGTGTACGAATTGGCTAAAAATAAATTCGATTGTTATGTCAGTGATCAAGAAGCAGAAGTTGTTGAATTGAAACCTGATGCCCTTGTCGTCGCAAGTGCATGTCCAAGTTCAATCTTGAAATCCATACCCAAAACCTATGTGGTTTGGCTTAGGCATGGATTCGCAGATAAAAATTTTGCAAAGCGCTCTTTAAAACGAACAGACTTCGCCTGCGTTTCTTCGCAATGGGCAATTGATGATTTTACTTCTAAAGGATATAAACCTAATCTTGGATACTGGATAACAGGTTTTTCCGCGATGGATCAGATATATCATCGCATTACGGCAACAAGCAGCCAAGAGAGTCTGAAAAATAGAAAAAATATCCTTTATGCACCAACCTATAATCCGGAACTTTCGGCACAAAGCCAACTGGGCTCAGGGTGGATAGAAACTGTTGTGGGGACGTTTAAAAACGTCCGGTTATTAATTAAGCCTCATCCTCTGACGAAAAGCCACTCTCCTGAACACATTCAATACTATACAAAAATGGCGAAAGCTTTTGAATGTGTAGAAATGCTTGATCCTGTTTCAGATTTTTATGAAACAATGGACAGGGGAGATGTCCTTGTTTCTGATGCATCGTCAGTGATTTTTTATTATTTGTCTCTGAATCGGCCAATTATTTTAGTGAATAATGAAAAAAGGTTCGAGAGCGAAAAATATAACCCAAACGGTCCCGAGTGGTTGTGGCGTGATGTCGGCGATACTGTAACCAACCAACAAGAGCTCCTTACCGCCATTAAGGAGGCAATTGATTCACCACGAAAAAATAGTGCTACACGTTTGAAATATAGGGAAAAAGTTTTGGGAAATACGTTCGATGGAAAGGCGTGTGAGAGGGTTGTTTTCAGCCTTCAACAGTTGCTATCTTCCTTTCCTCCTGAAAATATCATAAGCAAAAAAATGCTTTATAAGAAAAAGTTAAATCCTTTGCGATTGAAAAACTTTCTCCGCTCTTTAATTTAATAAAATAAAGATGATGATTAAAAATAATTGCGTGGCTCTCATTCCCGCGGCAGGTTACGGAAAAAGGCTAGGCCGTGGACCGAAAGGGTTGCTTGAGATTGACGGCGAAAAATTGCTGGATCAATTAATGGCAACCGTTGCTTCCCTTGTAGACACTATTTTGATTGGCGTCCCCAAAGAGTACCGTGAAGCTTTCAGGTATCTGGAAAGTCACAACGTAGAACTTTTTGTCGGCGGTAAAACCCGTCAGGAAACTATTGAGCTTTTGTTTCAACAAACATCTCAGGATATTGTTCTGATACAAGATGCAGCAAGGCCTTTTACCCGAGCTTCATCGATTACTCAAGTGATAGAGGCAGCTGCAATACATGGGGCGGCCGGTCTTTTCCTTGACCCGACTGTACCTGTGGCAATTATCGAAGGCGGTTTTGCAGTTAAGTCTTTTTCTCGGGAAAAAGCAGGGATATTTCAAGCGCCACAAGCTTTCAGAAGGGAAGTCCTGGCCGACGCAATCCGTAAATCTCAAGGTCTGCATTTTCAGTCTACGGTAGAAATGGTTCTTGCGGCTGGGCACAGCGTAAAATACATTGAAGGCGATCCTTACAATATAAAAATAACGAATGAATTTGATTTTTCGATAGCAAAAATAATAATGAAGCAAAAGGAAAAATAAAAGAGAGGTAATATGGCTACAGAGTCACTATTTCATGATGATAAAGATTATTTCGTCTGGAACGAAACGTTGGACTTAAATGACTATATCACGGCTTCTTACACAGTTTACACTTCTCATGACCCGGAAGTTGCAGCTATTGGCATAGCAAAAGAACAAAGCTGCTCTACAACAAGATTTTTCTCGCGACCTTCTATTGAGGGTATAGAATCGTTTACGGCAAGAGTGATTAGTGTATCAATAAAAAAAGAAGATTCAGAATGCCATATCTCTCCATACTACCTGAATACGCCAGTATATGAAAATAAGGCTTCTGCGGAAAAAACGCATGAAATCGAATTGACAATTGCCTATCCCACGGCCGTTTTTGAGCTTGGGATTACACGTATCTGGAATATTATTTTCGGTGAAATTCCAAGGCTTGGTTACCTGACTGGATTCAGGTTCAATGATATAAATTTTCCTGAAAGTTTGTTGAATAAATTCCCAGGACCACGTTATGGCGTGCAGGGCATAAGGGAAAAGCTTAATGTTTTTGATAGACCTCTTTTCTGTAGATCCATGAGGCCTGCTGTGGGGTTGACGACAGATGAAATGATCACTATTAACAGAACTGTTTTATCCGGCGGATTTGATATCGTAAAAGATGACGAATTGACCTACGACACCGATCGCTCAGAGTTCTTGAACAGAATTCGCAGAATGGTTGAAATGAAAAAATCCGTCGAAGATGCTACAGGCGAGAAGAAAATGTATGTAGCGAACATCATAGACGATCATTCCAATTCGTTGCGCTATGCAGAATTGGCAGCCAAGGAAGGCGTGGATGCCCTCCTGGTTAGTATGCATGTGCAGGGGATGTCGATTATCAGCGAGGTTTCCAATGTCTCGGAACTGGCCATTCTCTCTCACAACACGTGCGGCGATTTTACGACGCGCTTGCCGTATTGGGGTGTGAGTGATGAGGTGATGATCAAAATACAGCGCATGATGGGGGCGGACTTTGTCATTACTCCGGGAGAGTTTTCAACCGCTTATATTCATGATGAAAAAACTGCTAAAGTCATAACAGCATGCCAAAGTAGTTCGGTGCCATATAGAGCTACCATACCAGTTATACAGGGCGGGAAAACAGCGTCACGCCTATCGGAGTATGTGGCTTCGGTTGGGTCAGCAGATTTTATGCTTATTGTTGCTGCTGCTGTGGATAACTCTCCGCAAGGTCAATATGCCGGTGCAAAAGAATTTCGTGATACCTGGAATATGATACAAGGCATCGCTTAGCCCAAAAGTGAAGAATAATGTAATTTGCTTTATTGCCGTATACAGGCAATGACTTCCTGCCACATCAGTTCGGCCTTGGTTTTTTCTTTAATCGACGCTGCCGAGATATTTTGTACCCACTGCTCCCGTGTCTGACTATCCAACAATTGGTTGAGTTTTGCTGATATGGTTTCGGCAGAACTGTTCAGAGGGATGAACGCGTCTTGCACCTGGTAATCTGCCATAAGTTCTTCATACTTATGGCTCCAACCTATGGCCATGGCAGGAACATTTTGGGATAGGGCATTGATCAAGCCATGGTAGCGTGCGGAGATGACCGCCCTGCAAGAGCCAATGATGCCTTTAAGCTTTAGCGGGTGTGGCTCACGAATAATTTCTATTTTCTCGGACAAAGAAGCCACGGCATCCCGCGCAAGGGCGTAGTCATTTTCCCTTCCTTCATGCAGTAGCATGCAAAAAGGCTGATTCTGTTCTTTAAAAAGCTGCACAACGTGCTGCAGGAAAAGGCGGAACTGCTCTGGTCCTTCTGCCCCTGTTTTGTCCAACATGCGCCCATTGGGAATGATGGCAATTTTATCCCTGTATTTTTTTGAATTTTCGGGCGGAACACCTTCTAGCAGGTTGGTGAAATCCGAAGCTTGTTTGATGCGTGGGTTGCCAGGGGCAATAGCTTTCAAATAATCAAAGGATGGTTTTTCACGGGCAAAAATAAGATCGGCTCCGTCCAGTATCTCTTTCATGGCATCACGAATTTCCCGGTTTTCAAAGGGGCCGAAAGCCTGAGGCAAGAGGATGACTTTTTTCCCCTGCTTTTTCCATCGCTTCATGCTGTGAGCAGCCTCACGAGCCGGACCGATTCCCCATTGGTCGCTGAAAATAAAGCCCTTTGTTTCAATGACCACATCTACGGAAGATTCTTTGATCAACCCAAACCTGTCACACCAGGATGAGGGTAACAATTCTGCTACATGACCGAACTGTTTCCAGGATTGTGGTATTTTCTTTGATATACGGCTGGATTTTTTTTTGGACCGCCATTTCCACATTTGCATATCCCACATAAGCGGGTATAACCCATGATCCACCGCATAAGAGACGCCTGTTGTCCGGTAGCAGTAGGGTGGAATCGCAAAGCATGCCCCGGGGAATTCTTTTTCCAGTCGCTGTTTGACGGCGATGGGCATGAGAGCGATACCCCTGTTCACGATCTCCACTGTTCGAATTTCGAATATAGGTGATTCAGATTTCATACTATTAACACCTTTTTTTAGTGGGAATAAGGACTTTGGCGATTTCAACCATCATCAATTGAAAATAAAAGGGTAGCTATTCAGCAAAAAAGTTCCGGATAGTCTTCTGATATGGCGGACATTTGTCAAGAGAGAAGACACTCCCTGCCTAACTGGTTTTCCAGCGGTTGTTTGTCAAAAGAAAAAACGAGGGTGCCAGGCTTGCAAGAAGAAACGAGGGTACCAGGCTTGCAAGATGGTAAGCTGGAGTAATTTTGCTCTTTTTCTCATATTACGTAAAAAGAGATCGGTTCGAAAAACTTGCCATCTTGCATGCTGGACACCGCTGGACCGTAGCAGCCGGCCGGAAATGATGCCGGGGGATTTTTTGCTACCTATCTGGCCACCAACGACAGAATCGATAGGATTTGGACCATGCCCTAAGTTTTCTTGCATCTGCTTATGTGTAAGAGGGGTCGCGTCTACCCAGCATATTTTGTGGGAAGTGTAGACGCGACCCCTTTTCAGACGCGACCCCTTTTCAGACGGTGGGAAGTGTAGACGCGACCCCTTTTCAGACGCGACCCCTTTTCAATAACTCGTTGGGCTCGTTGTCTCTCTGTTGTGCTAATGGACTAAGCGATAAATTTTAGAGGGAGGATTTAGTGACAGGTTCTATATCTGAAAGAGTAGACAGCCACACACATGTACCCACCCAAAAACTGGTGCCAGAGCCACCCTTTCCCGACGCCATAAAAATTGAGCTTACTTCGCATTGCAACTACAGTTGTTCATTTTGCGCATCCAAACGGTCGCTCAGGGCGCAAGGTGAGATTGATAGGAGCTTTTTGTTCAGAATTCTGAAGGAAGCCGCTTCGATTGGGGTTAAGGAAATCGGCATGTTTTTGCTAGGGGAATCCTTCCTCGTCAAGGATCTGCCGGAATACATTCGTTACGCCAAAGAAGAGGCGGGCATAGAATATGTCTTTATTACCACCAACGGCTCCCTTTGTACCCCTGAACGCCTCTCGGCGGTGGTAGATGCCGGTCTCGACAGCATCAAGTTTTCCATTAACGCGGGGTCCAGCGAGCGCTACCGGGAGGTGCATGGAGTCGATATGTACGACAAGGTAGTCTCGAATGTAGAGTGGCCTCATAAGCATCTTGCGGAAAAAAACTCAAGAAAGCCAAGAACATGCGTGAGCTCCGTTTACATGGAAGAACATCGGGAGGAGCTTGAGGGGCTGCGGGAAAGGATGTTGCGTTATGTAGACGATTTCTATTTTTTGCCGCTTTACAATCAAGCGGGCCATGTGGGAGGGAAGCAATACACCAAGATTATCGGCAATCCCGGCAGGTATGAAAACATGGTGTCTCCGGTGCCTTGCTGGGCGCTGTTCAATGCGTCTAAAATAACTTGGGATGGCAAACTGACCATGTGCTGTTTTGACCATGACACAAGGTTTGAGGTTGCTGACCTTCAGACCAGTTCGTTGCTTGAGGCGTGGCAGCATCCCAAATTCGTCGCGTTACGCAAACGCCACTTGAATAATGAGCTATCCGGTTCGCTCTGCGCCGGATGTCTTGGGCTGGAGGAACCTGCCTAAGCAGGGAGGCTGATGCTTAATTGTTGTCGTGGTAGAGCCAGGCGTGTTTTTCCGCAAGCCGACGAAAATAGAAACCGAGTTTCAACAACCTTTTACTGAGAGCAAAACAGGTCCGCTGTCGCAGAGTCCCATCAACTAACGCTGCCTGCTGCATGTGGCTGTTTTCCCTGACCAGCGTTGCGACTTCGGGAGTCATGACCAACTCTCCCTCGAACTGACTTAGGATATCAGCGAAAATAGCCGCTTCGTCGAAAAGGTTGTGGAAAACGCCTACACGGTGGGCGTTCTTTTCCTTGTAGTATTTTTCTCCTCCGCCCGGGGCTACCCCGAATAAAGTAAAGCCGGTAATAAATACCTTCTTGAAGGAGAATAACCTCAAAAAGGTATAAAGCGCGTAACTATTCAGCAAAAAAGTTCTTGACAGCCTTTTTCTGAAAAATAAGTAAAACAGCAATGCCTCCGATGGTTTTCCAAATGGGCATTGTCACGGCCCCT
>CAZKQY010000072.1:0-3205 GCA_964555005.1 uncultured Syntrophotalea sp.
GACTAAGGGCACCGCGGGTTGATAGTCCCGAGATCAGATACGGATGGTCGCGAGTCGCGGTCACCAGAGAGAAGATATAGTCGACCAGCTTGTCACCGAGTTGCACCTTGCGCACGGTCTCGCGAGCCGCCAACAGTTCCTCCTGAGAAAGAAGGGGCCTCAGTTCGCGGATCTGCTCATGAATACCGCCGTTACGGATAATCTGCTTTTCCAGATTTTCCGGCGGATAGCCGAGCCCGGTAACCAGCAAAAACCGGTCGAGTTGGGATTCAGGCAGAGGAAAGGTGCCGATCTGTTCCACCGGGTTCTGAGTAGCAATGACCAGAAAGGGCTCGGGCAAGGTATGGGTGGTACCTTCTACCGTCACCCGACGCTCTTCCATAGCCTCGAGCATGGCACTCTGAGTTTTAGGCATGGCCCGATTGATTTCGTCGGCCAGAAGAATATTATTGAAGATGGGCCCAGGTATAAAGCGAAACTGGCTCTTGTCCCGATCGTAAATGGACAGACCGGTGATATCCAAGGGCAACAGATCGCTGGTGCACTGAATACGGCCGAAAGACAGGCCCAGTACCGACGACAGGGCCAGCGCCAGGGTGGTCTTGCCGAGCCCCGGCAGATCTTCCAGCAGAATGTGACCGCCGGCTAACAGGGCAATAAAACACAGGCGCAAAGCCCGCTCCTTGCCCTGCAAAATTTCATTATTAAGGGTTTTCAAAACCCGGCAAATGGGACAAGGCTGCTCAGAGGACATCGGACTACCTAGACTAAGGGTGGGAAAACTCGACATCCATGCAAGTATAACCCAAAGGAGCCAAAGACGAAAAGCCCTAGGAGCCTGTCGGGCTTGACGGGCCGAAACGAAAAAAAGTGAAGGAGCAAACCGCAGTTCGCCCCTTCACCATTCACTTACTTAATGTTTTTTCTCAACTTATAAAAGCCAACTAACTGAAAAAATGGTCATTCAACTATCTTAGCGCCAGTAACAGCCGCCTGCACACGGCGCAAATCCTTGCTGTCGGCAAAGGGACCGATACCCGTAGCCACCCGAGCCGCTTGCTGCGGGGCGATTCGTCCCGGAAGGTGGAGCGGAACCTGTTGACGATGGCCGGCGGCGTCTATGACCAGCACCACCATTTCCACATTCGTTACCGTCATCGGGGTGCCATTCACCACCTCAGCCAGCAAATAATTGCGACCATCAAGACCAAGGCGCACCTTCAGGTACTGCTGCGGATTATCGGGTAGATCAAGGCGCACCAGCGAAGCCGCTGCCTCTTGACCGGGCTGCGACTGGGATTCGGCAGCAGCGGCAAAATACTGCTTGGCCTGCTCTCGATCTCCCTGCGCCAGGCTCGACTTGCCCAGGGCGTTAAGGGCCGGAGCGGTAGGCAGCAGTTTGTTGCTGTGTTCCAAATCGGCTACAGCCTTATCCCGTTGGCCAAGCTCCTGTAACGCCAGACCCCGCTGCAAATAATAGTGAAAATAAGCGTTGTTGCGCTCCACAGCCCGGTCGTAATTGACTACCGCGTCTTGATAGAGCCCCTGTTTGAAGCGCACATCACCACGCAAGCCATGAAACAGCGCCTCCCGAGGCTCGGCGGCCAGAGCCTGCTCGGCCAAGGTCAAAGCCTCAGCCGTTTGACCAGCCTCCAAGGCCTTGCGGCCCTTATCGTAGGCAGCATAAGCATCCTGATTCTTCACCAGCGGTGCAATCTGTTGCTGATAACGGTCCCGCCCTATTTCACCCCCGGCAGACAAAGTGCCGGCGGTCTGACGATTAGCCTCAACCCGCTCTTGTGATGGCGGATGACTGGCGAAGAGACCGGACAGCCAGTCACTATTCTGGCCTTCGGAAAGACGCACAAAGGTTTGTTGCAGCTCAATAGCCGCCTGCGGATCGTAGCCGGCCCGGGCCATATACTGCATACCGTAGTAGTCCGCCTCCCGTTCCGCATCCCGGCTGTACTTCTGGGTAATTAACCCGGAGCCGAGCGTGGCACCCCCAACAGCCATCTGCGCGTACTGACTATTTTGCGAGGCAATACCAGCAGCCAAAACCGCGCCCTGCAACAGGATGCCCCGCTCCATACCCTTGGCGCTATGCCTCGCCGCAGCATGAACGATTTCGTGGCCCAGTACCGCCGCAAGTTCCGCCTCGCTGTTCAGTTCGGTGAGCAGGCCGCGATTGATGGCGATCTTGCCACCGGGCAAAGCCCAGGCATTAGGAGTCGAATCGTTGATAACGTTAAATTCGTAAGGCAGTTGACGATCGCTGACCGCCGCCAGGCGCTGACCGACACCACTGACATAGGCAGTAATCGCCGGCTCGGTGGTATAGTCACCCCCTTGCATCTGCCGACTGGGCAGATACTGCTCCCTGCCGATACTAAGCTCGGCACTCTCAGACACCAGACTCAGTTCCGTTTTCCCGGTGACCGGATTGACCGCACAACCGGACAAAACGGCAGCGGCCAACAGCAAACAAATAGACAATCTTTTCAACATGGCTTACCTCATTGGACAAAGGGCTAAACTACCATTGAAATATATGTACATTCATTCACTAACAATAACACTTAACTCTGATCTCGAAAAGGCTGGGATAAAATCTATAACAGTTTTTTAGCAGTATAGAGCTAAGAATCTGTCGGACTTAACGGGCCGGTCAGAGGATTTTACAGTCGGTTCATGGTAAATCCAACAGATTCCTAATCAAAAAAAAGGTCCGTCCAATAATTGGACGGACCTTTTCTCAATAAAAACACTGAACCTCAAGGCTTATAGGGCTTTTTGGAGGCGCGTTTGGCAGCAGCGGGATGTTTTCTAACCGCATTCCCCTTGTATCCGCCACCAGACTTAACCGGGGGGCGACGCTTAGGTGGCTGCCCCTGACGGGGTGAGAAGTCGCTACCGGTGTCCACACTAAGCTGCAAGTGCTGACCGCAGACCCACACCTGCTGCAGGTGACGAAACATAGCCTCTGGCATATTTTCCGGCAAATCCACCAGGCTGAAATCATGGAATATTTTTATCTGACCGATATCGCGATTACTGATATTCGCTTCGTTAGCAATAGCGCCGACCAGATGTCCAGGCACCACTCCGTGTACCTTGCCGACCTCGACACGGTAACGTCGCAAGCCTTCATCGCCGCCCGGGCTACGCCCAGCGCCCGGGTTACGCCCAGCGCCAGAACTACGCT
>CAZKQY010000073.1:0-3769 GCA_964555005.1 uncultured Syntrophotalea sp.
GAAAAGGGGCTGTCATTGAGACAGCCCCTTTGTCGGGTTATTTGCTCGAGCGTTTGCGATACAGCGCCAGAACACCAACCCCCAGACCAAACAGAAGGCACGTTGAAGGTTCGGGAACAGGGTTGTTAATGGGGTTATAGGTATCGCGAAACTCCCAGGAGAGGATGTCGTGATAACCACCGGCAGATCCGGTTCCGGAGGTGAACCCGACGAAAGCATCGGTGGTTTCGAGTACGGTGGCAAGATCAACGGTGTAGCTTAACAGCGCGTCAGTCGGTCGCAGGTCAACGGTTGCCAAACGAACTTGGAGCAGATTTGTTAAACCATTATAGTCGACCCAGCTGAACCAATCGGCTCCGTTGTTAAGGCGAGGGCTGACATCGGTTTGCAGGACAGAATTGATATCGCCGTCTAAGTTAATACCGACATGATTTCCGCTGTTATCATCCCAAGAGCCGTTATTCCAGGTGTCAAATTCAATGCCGACACTGTTTGAAATGCCGGCATAACCAATTCCGCCACCCGAGCCGCCGACATTGTTGGCGACGGTCTGAACAACAAATACCAGTCCGTCTGCTCCCTGACCGTCAGAATCGGAGATACCCATCGGGTTGGTAATACGGAACGCGAATTTGGTGCTGAAGGAAGTATCGTTCAAGTTAATGGTTGAAGTCGAAAACGCCGAACCTGACTGGCCAAGACCGGCGGTAAGACGCAAGACGTCATCCCCGTTGGGATTCAACCCTGCTGTTGCGCCATTTAACGTGAGACCCGATACGCTGGAAAAATCATTATAGGTGATGGTGGTGGCAAAAGCCGAACCAGTGAAACTAATTAAAAAGATAGTCGAAAAAACTACAAGAATTTTATTTATCATGATGAACTCTCCTTGTCGAGATATGGACATAAAAAAATCGTACAATAACATACAGTTAATCAGCAAATACTATGCCACAAGGTTAAATATCTGAATTCATACATGTTTTATATCCAAAAACATCGCGTGTAAAGATTATCGACAGCTTTTTTGTCCGCTCCGATCCCTTCCCTTTCAGAACGGCGAGCTCGTCCAGGCTGCCAATAACCAACGGTGAACATCCAAGGGTCGCGTCAACATCCAAGGGTGAACATCCAAGGGTCGCGTCTACAATTTTCAAATTTGAATTCGATAGTTATTGGTTCTGCAAAAATCGGGGGAATTTCTGTATGCTAAAGAGAAAAGGATTCGGGAGAAGTGAAAGGATATGCTGGACGCCCAGACGATCAAGAACCTGAAGGCATGGTTTGCCGCCTATGTGGCCACCTTCACCTCCAACAGAGGTGAACTGCAAAGGAATTTCGACCTTAAGAAAAAACATACGGGGCGGGTCTGCGAGGAGATCGTGCGCCTGGGACGGCCATTGGGACTGAGCGTCGAACAACTGCACCCGGCGGAGATCATGGCCCTTTTTCACGACCTTGGCCGTTTTGAACAGTATGCCCGCTACGGTACTTTTGCGGATTCTCGCTCCGTCGACCATGCGCATCTTGGGGTAAAAATCTTGCAGGAAAATAATGTATTGGCTGCTCTGGATGAAAGCTTGCGCGACCTGGTGCTGCGTACCATTGCCTGGCACAATCGCGCCACCCTGCCAGCCGAAGCAGATGCCATCTGCCTGTTTTTTGCGCGTCTGCTCCGGGATGCTGACAAACTGGATATCTGGCGAGTGGTGACCGATTATTACCGGCAGGACCCGCCTCGGCCTAACGCGGCCCTGAATCTTGGCTTGCCGGACACGCCTGCCATTTCCGACGCCGTGGCGACAGACCTGCTTGCAGGCCGCATTGTCGATATCAAGCAGGTGCAAACCCTTAACGATCTGAAACTGCTGCAGGTCGGCTGGGTGTACGATCTGAATTTTCCTCCCTCTTTCCAGCGCTTACGCGAACAGGGCTATCTTGACATTATCCGGGCCTCCCTACCCGAAACGGAAACCGTTGCCAGGATCTTTACTGCCGCGATTTCGCTGCTGGCGAGAGAGTGCGCCAGGGAAATGTCTGTGACCGACCTGCCGGGGAAAAACGGTTTGGTACCAGCACACCACGCACAATCAGGAGAATAAGTATCGCATTTCTGTATCGGTATAGCGTAAGCATCAAGCTGTACAAATAGCCAAAAGTTTAATGGTCAATCTTCAGGGCAGGACCAAATAGATATTCAAGGCAGTTGCCTTAAGAACGATGTTGCGGTAGGCAACTGGCCATCGAGACAGTCGATTGATGGAGCAGGTTGGGCCCGTCAATGAATCTCAACTCGCCGCACTCGTCCAGGCGGGGAGGGTAAATCAAGCAACAACGACCTTGCAAGCCAAACACTGTCAGCCCGGACACAAATTGAGTGAAGTACCCACGTTTATTGAACCACTAATTTTGAGATAATGAAGACATAGGGATATGCTCGCAAACCTGCCTCCGTTTCTCAATGCAGCACGAAAAGACTTGCTCCCAAGATGCCACGGTATTCTTGGCCCGCAACTTCATTCGCTTGGCTGGGAGCGACCAAGCGGTATTATTTGTCCCGAATTTTCCAGTTAATGGGATGTATCTGATTTGTTGATAATTAATTTAACTGCTGAGTTGACATTGTTATTCGATCCCACTCCGTATCGCCAATAGCAATATCAAAACTTTCTTCAAGCACCATCACCAACTCCAAGATATCCACGGAATCCGCACCAAAATCCCGCAAGAAATCCTCCGGCATAAAGCCCTGGTTGTTTAAAAAATGAATGGAATAGAAGACATTTTCACCGATCTATCTAGCCCCCTGCTTTTCCACAGTGGAACAGTTCGCTGCCAGCGGCCTTGACGCTCTCCTTGGTCGGGCTGGTCACTTCCGGCCACTCGAAAAAGGCGGTCCGGTCAGCAGGAGAAATTTCAAAAAAATAATACCTGAATCCCGGCTTGCCCAATCCGGCCACCATGCGCATGCCTAACAGATCCCGCCAGAAACGGATAGTTGCTTCCATAACGCCAGTGGCCATAGCCAGATGGTTCACACCAGTAAAATTCATAACGCCCATAATCCAAGTTGAAGAAGATTGTCGGACGTGGGGCAATAACAGCCTTCCAATAGTGATGCCTTCGCAAAAAGCAGAGGATAGCTAAGCAAGGATTTAATCCTACAAGGCTTGGTGGTTTTTCAGGGGTGAAGGCCATGCATCACATATGTCCAAGTTCTGGAAAGACGTCAGAATGCTGCAGAAAGGACTTTTTTCGACGCCATTAATAGTACCATTTCAAGAAACGCCCAGCAGTGATCCCCTTTTTGGATTTAGATTAAATGGCGAACTCACTTAAGCGTTTATTCAGAATAAAGGCTTGGCCGCCAAAGTCGATCTATAAATTGATTGCCGTCAACGCCCCTTCGACTGGGATCCGCTCACGCAACGTGCTAAACTTCCGTGGACATCTACCAAAAACGGTTGCCATAGAACGGTGCAACCCGCTTAGTGCAACAAAAAGGGAACCCCTATCGCATGCCATTCAAACCAAAAATCCCATCCCTGCCCTGCCGCAGCAGAAACCTGCTTTGCAATGGCCCCGCGGGCTTTGCCAGAAATTTGCTGCAGATTCTGGGACTGTGGTTTTGGACCACCCTCTGGTTGTTTGCCCTGGGCTCGTGCATCTGCCTGATTTTAGGCTGGACCACGGGGGATCGTCTGTTGTTGGTGCGGTTAAGCCGTTACCTGTTGCCATGGATATTGTTTTCTCTGCTAGGCGGCATGAT
>CAZKQY010000074.1:0-3628 GCA_964555005.1 uncultured Syntrophotalea sp.
GCCGCAGGGCTTCGGCTTCTTCGACCAACTGTTCTGCCTCAAAGGTCAACAGCTCAGCCCGCTCATTAAACCGGCGAGCATCGTCGAGCAAACGACTCAAATCTTTCTCACCGTCAGCCAGGCGCAACTCCTGGGAATGCAAAGAGCTAGCGAGTTCTTGCAGAGCCCCTTCAGCCTCAGCCAGCAAATCTTTTTGCTGCTGTCGCTGTCGATGCAACTCGGCCAGCTCCTGGTCCAGGCTCTCCACCTCGGTGGCCAGTTCCTTCATCTCCCGCCGTTTATGCAACAATCCGGTATTAAGAACGCTATTGGCACCACCCTGCAACAGGCCGCGATGAGAGAGACAATCCCCGCCAGCAGTCACCAAGGTCACGCCCTTGGCCAAGGGCGTCTGCAGATAGGGGCCGAGCTCCTCCACTAGAAACAGCCCTTCCAGTAAAGCGGCAACCGTCTGTTCAGCTCCCGCTTTGGGACTGACCAGGGTATCGAGGGGAATCCCGCCCGCCACGGCCAAGGCAGTTTTCTGAGCCACGTCGCTAGTTGGCAGTAAAAAAGCGCTACGCCCGCCCTTGCTGCGCAAAAGATCGAGAGCCGGCCAGACATCCTCACTGCAGTTTGGCAGCAGGGCCTGCAGCTGGTCTCCTAAAACCGCCTCCAGTGCCACTTCGTAACCGGCCGGAACCTCTAGCAAGTCGGCGACCAAACCGTCGCAGCACTCACGCCAAGCCACATCGGCCAACAGGGTCTGAACCCCTTCCTGGTACCCCTCAAGATTGCTCTCCAGATCACGCAGAGACTCCAGTCGGGAGCGCCGACGACTCAATACCTCCTGCCGTTCCAGAAGCAACATTTCGCCCTCTTCCATCAGCTGGCGAAGGTGCTGAATCTGCTTTTGTGCCGACGCCAATCTCTGTTGCAGATCAGCGCGGCCCTGCCGCCACTTGTCCAGAGCCCCTTGTTGATCGATTATCCGCTTCTGAATCTGGTCCCGCTGCCCCTCGATCGCGTTCTGTTCCTGACCATTGCGGGAACGTTTTTCCATCAAGGCCAGCTGGCGGCGTTGCACTTCATCACGGCGGTTATCCAACCGCGACAGCTCGCCGCTAAGGGTAAACAGAGTCTGACGATCCTCTTCCAGGGCCTTGAGCGCTACTTCGTCGGCAGCGGCCAAGGCCTTCAGGGTTTCCTCTGCCGTGGCCAACCGAACGGTTTCTCCAGCTAGATCGGCTTCAAAACTCGATTCGCTGGAGCGCAAAGCTATTTCTTCCTGATCCGTCTCGGCCAACTGTTGATCGAGAGTCTCTAGCTCGGCAAACAGACGCTCCTGCTGGCGCTGCAGGTTCGCCATCGCCTTCTGATCAAAATCGATACGGGATTCAACCTGTTGAATCGAAGACATCAGATGGAAAAACTGTTCCTGCTTTTGAGCCAGCTCTTTTTCTGCCTCGGCCTGCAACAAACGCCGTTTTTCGAACTCCAACTCCTCTTTTTGCAGGCGCATGTCCAGCGCATCCCGCCTGCGACTCCCCTCATTCAGGGCTGCATCCTCTACCACCTGCCGAGCGCTCAACTCTCGATAGCGTTCTGCGGCCAGGCCCACTTCGATGGCCTTGAACTCTTCGCGATAATCCCGGTACTGTTCCGCCTTGCGCGATTGCCGCTTAAGTGCATTGAGCTGCCGGCGCACCTCACCGATAATATCCCGCAAGCGCAGCAGATTCTGCCGGGTCGCTTCAATTTTTCGTAATGCCGCCTGCTTACGCGCCTTGAACTTGCTGATGCCGGCGGCCTCCTCGATAAGAAAGCGCCTGTCTTCAGGCTTGGCATTGAGAATCATGCCGATCTTGCCCTGCTCGATGATCGAATAGGCCCGCGCTCCAACACCGGTATCCATAAACAACTCGGTAATATCAAGCAGCCGGCAGGGAGTCTTGTTAAGTCGATATTCACTATCGCCGTTGCGATAGAGACGGCGGGTCACCATGATCTCCGGATAATCGCGAATGGCCGGAGGACCAAGACCCCGTTCGTTGGAAAAGATCATCGACACTTCGGCCATACCTACCGGCTTGCGTGTCTCGCTACCGCCGAAGATAACGTCCTCCATAGAACGGCCGCGGAGTTTTTTGGCGCTCTGCTCCCCCATGACCCAGCAAATGGCATCGAGGAGATTGCTCTTGCCGCATCCGTTGGGACCAACAACTGCAGAAATACCTTCGCTAAAATCGAGAATGACTCGATCGACGAAAGACTTAAAACCAACAATTTCCAGGCGCTTGATTTGCATCTATTTCGATACCATGGCATGCAAAATAACGGGTCATGTTAGCAAGCTCACAAAACCATGTAAAGTACATATGCGAGGCCTTAAAATAGGGATTGGTCTCTGCAAAGACTATGCGCGAGCCTCTTGCCCTGAGAGGGTTCGCAGCGCTATTATAAACAAATGACTAAATTAACCGTAAACGGCAGCAATTCAGGCCAATCCGTATTGGCATTTTTAAAACAGCAGATTCCGGCAGCTACGACCGGTTATCTGCAGCAACTGGCCCGTAAAGGCAGACTGCTGCTGAACCAACAGGCCACCACAGGACAAACGCTTCTACAATCCGGCGACGTTATAACCCTGCCAGACAGCATACGCCTGACGCAACTGCTAAAAGAATCACAGTTAGAGCAGATCGACGTACTGCTGGAAGGCCCCGACTTTCTGGTGGTTTACAAACCAGCCGGTCTGGCGGTGCACCGGGGAGTCGGCCACGAAACGGATAATCTGGCCGACCGGGTGGGTAACTGGTTGAAACGCCGACAGCTTCCCTTTAGTGCCTTTCCGGTGCACCGTCTCGATGTCGGCACCTCGGGGCCGGTACTATTTGCTAAGGGCCGCCGCGCAGCCAGCATTTTGGGCGGCTATTTCATGGCCGGCCAGGTGGAAAAACATTACCTGGCCCTGGTAATCGGCAAAATGGCCGACAGCGGGGAATTGCACACGCCGGTACCGGCCAAAGGCAAGCTGCGCACGGCCGTCACCCGCTATCGTCGGGTGGCCGGCAATCCACACTATTCACTACTACAACTGGAACTGGTCAGCGGCCGTAAACACCAGATCCGCCGCCAGCTGGCCGATATCGGCCACCCCCTGATTGGGGACCGACGCTACGGAGGTCCGAGTATTCGCAACTACCAGCAACCCTTTCTCCATTGCAGCTACCTGGCCTGGCCCGACTTGACCGAAGACCAGCCACGAACCGTTTCCTGTCCGTTACCCCCGAATCTGCAGCATCTGTTAGCGGCAGTCGGTCTGTGTCTACCCGACACCTGACCCGGCCAACCGATTGATTCGCCTCAACTGATTTACGGTTGCCCCATTACGCCTGATAACGCACAATAGCCGAACAAGATCACCTCGAAAAAAGGATCCTCATGTTTCGCCGTCACCCCATCTTAACCCTTCTCGGCTTATTGAGCGTCGCAGGCCTGCTGTGCGCGGCCTTTTTGCTAGCCACCTTCGATCTCAATCACTACCGGGAAGAGCTGCAAAACCGCCTCAGCAACAGCCTGTCCCAACCGGTCCGCCTCGGTGCCGCCCATCTGACTCTGCACCCCGGCCCGACTTTCGACTTTACAG
>CAZKQY010000075.1:0-1710 GCA_964555005.1 uncultured Syntrophotalea sp.
CAAAAACGCTGAGACCAGCTGGCGGCTCCAACAACTATGTCGTATCGTCCTTCTCGCCATAGTTCTCAGAACTCCCACTTGATCTGGCCGTAAAAGCCACGGGGTACGACGGTTGCCGCCCGACCAAACTCCACCTGGAATTCGGTATGTTCATCCTCGAGCAGGTTCTGTCCGACCAGAGCCAGCTCCAGACCAGCCCGCGGCCGCCAAGCCAAACGCACGTCCAGGCTGAGGTAATCGTCTACGTCAGTGAAGTAGACCGCCACCGCATCAACATAGCGCAGCCAGAGGTCAAGATCCCAGTGGGGCCCGATATCAAAGGAAGAACGCAGCGAGCCCTGCTGCTGCGGGCTGGAGTTCTCGTAAAGCATGGTGCTGATGAAATCTTCGCCGCCGCTTTCCTGGCTCAGGTTCAGCTTCAACAGGCTGTAGTTACCCTTCAGGCGCCACCAGGAGCGCACCTGCCAAGCGACGGCCATCTCGAAGCCCCAGCTTTCGGCCCGCAATTTGTTGCCTTCCTCGAAGGCAAACAGATAGTAGTTAATCGGCTCGGTCTCAAAGACCGGAGGCAAGGGCTCGGCCGAGCGGTGATCCCTGTAGCGGGTGTAGAACAGGGCAGTGTCGATGCTGAAGCCGCTCTTTGGCATAAAGCGGTAGCCAAGTTCGTAGGAGAGACTCTTTTCCGAGTCAAAATTACTGGAACCGTTAATCACCACCTTGGTGGGGAAAGGACCGGGGAAAAATTGGCCCGGCCGCAACACGGTGTACAGGACATGGCCGCTGTCTTCCATACGCGACGGGGTGCGTACCGCGCGAGAAACCGCCCCCCACAATGTATGCTGTTTGCTGGGAGTCCAGATCAGCCGGAGGTTCGGCTGGTATTCGAAGCCGGTATAATCGGTGTGCTCGAATTTGCAGCCAAGCAGCAGGCGCAGGCGTTTAGGGAGCAGGACGGTCTCGTCCTGCACAAAGAAACTGAACAGCTGATCGTTAGCGGAGTGGTCATCAAAGGTTACCACATCACCGTCTTCAACCTCGTCCCTGATCAGGCGGTAGCCCAGCCCCCAGAGCACTTCCTGGCGCCGGCCGAGGAAGAAACGGTGCTGGAAATCCACATCGAAAACGTCCCAGACGGCCTTCCCCAGTACCTGCTCATCGCGATAGCTGCGATCATAATAGGCCTGCAGAACCCAATCACCGCCGTCCGCCAGTTGATGCTGCCAGTGAGCCAGCAGAAAACCACCGGCAAAGGGGGTATCGGAGACCACGCGCTGGTTATAGGAGACGGCCGGATCGAGAAGCCAAAGCTGATCCTGCTGGCCGTCGGTGCCACTGTAGGCCTGGCCCTGCAGGGTGAAATCGTCTCGGCTGCCCGCCGCGGCATCCAGGCGAAAACCGCTGCGAAATGCGTTCCAATCGTCGTGGGCCTCCCCTTGACCGAGATAGCCGTAATCATTCGGCTGCAGCGAGCCGCGATTAAAATATTTGACGAACGCTCGGTAATCGGCCCTTTCTCCGGCTTTTCCGCCGAAACGCAGAGCGGCGAAGCCCTCTTCCTCTGTGCCGTACCCGGCCGTGACCAGCGCCCCCTGGGTATCCCTGGCCTTCTTGGTGATGATGTTGATCACACCGTTGACCGCGTTGGCCCCCCACAGGGTGCCGCCGGGTCCCCGCACCACCTCGATGCGCTCGATATCCTCGAGCAGGGTA
>CAZKQY010000076.1:0-7524 GCA_964555005.1 uncultured Syntrophotalea sp.
TTGCCACAAGTCACGCACGGAGCAAAGCGAAAAATACGGTAATATTCAATTATTTCGAGATGTTACATCGTTTGCAGGTTTTTGCAAACCCATCAATAATTAAACATCCTGCAATATTCCTTAGATCAGCTTCTATGTCAAAAGAATTTTGTCCTGAATTTGATGTATATTCGAAGCAGCCGATAAAGCTAGTCCGTAGGCGGCGGTACTTCTTACAAACCCTGGATTCCAAGACATCGCCAGAATTCTATCAAAATGCGTGGAAGGTTTTGTGCCAAGAAGGCCCGGCGAGCTTGGCATCATAATGGATGTAGCATTTGGTAATAATTTTCACCCAGAAATATTTTCATACAAAAAAATGGCCCCCCTATACATGGGAGACCATTTTCTATGCTGGTTTCATACAGCATGAAAACTTCGAGTGGTTTAAGTTGTCGATTTAGCTAACTAACAAATGTTTTCATACAGTTTTTGCCCCGGTTATTGAAGTGACTAAGGGGTTTTGCTATGGCTGGAGATATCTCCAGAAGGAAGGCACATCGAGTTCCGCCCGAAGTTGACGGCATTCAGGTCAATTTCTGAAATGAGTATGAATTCTCTCCCCAAAAGGCTCCAGCGGGAAAAGGTGTTAAATTCTAAAATCTTTTTGTAGGTTAGCCCAGTGAGTCCGGAGTCTATCCTTATGTTCATCATTCATGGGCAGGTCTTTTAACTTCTCTGGCCATAAACTTCGTGCTTTTTCCATCGTGTCGTCAAGATGAGCTTTTATGGCTCGCCATGGAACTCCAGCTCGCTTGGCCCACGTCTCAAAATTTGCATATGTGACATCATACCACTCCTTCGTCTTTCCCAGGTTGAGTGCGTAGCGTCTTTCATTATCGATATAAACGCTGGTAGTGACGATGTCATAGGCAGGGGAAAGTCGCGGTGTTACTTGATCTGAATAGAGCAAACTCCAGTTTTTAATATGTGCATCGCCGTTGGCCAATAGAATATTTATCAGCAAACGCCTTGCGAACTGTTGCGTGTCAGCGAGGCCATCGCCAGAGAAGTTGTAAAGGACTTTGGCTATTTGCTCGTAGCTTGCGGAGTTATATTTTTCATGTGGGTATTTCACCAATACCTGCGCAAAATCTTCCATGTGAATTCGTTGACCATTATTACGATCAAAGCGTTTTATTGCAAATGCCAGCTTTTCATCCGGCAAATTAATTTGCGGCAGGTTGTCGAGCTTATTCAACTCCACCAGCTTTATTTCAGGCACATCAACATCTACCATGGATGCCAATGTCATCGCCGTGAATTCATTGACTGGAACATCTTTGTGCCTAGTCGGAGGAGTCTTTATAATCCAATCGCCAAGGGTATCCCCTTTGGATAGGTTATATCGACCATCCTTTTGCTTCATGGAAAACTTCATCTGGACGCCAGCTAAGGAAAATTTGTTCTCCCGAGAAGCCTTCTCAAATTTAATGGCTTTAGCTTTGCCGTGAGCAGATAAAACACTTGCTGGCACTTCGTCTGGCTCCAGGGGTTCGGCAACCAGCGCGCCAGGCAAGTCTTCACCCAGATACGAGAATATATGGAACTCATTATCTGCATGTACCTTGAGACCTTGGGCAACCAGCTCCCTCAAGGCCTCCTCTGGAAGCAAATTGGATAGCGTGGGATGGAGCTTATGATAACGCGACCAAGACTCTGCCAACAGTTTATCTGAGCGCGGGAATTCGGGGTGGGTAATCAAACTAAATGTTGGGCGAGCTGCATCAGATTTAAATTCATCCGCGAAGCTCAATACATTTCGACCACTATGAAAACCTGTCAAATAGCCAACTAGCCTTCCGTGCAAAGTCAGTCTTAGTACGTTAATTTCATCGGGGGCACGGTCGCTCATAGGTCATCCTCAAGGAGGTCCTGCCATGGGTCTTCAGACAGGCTTTTCTTTTTATTGTCCTTTTCCTGATCTCCTTGTCTTTGCGCTAATGCCAATACCGGCTCGACGCTTTCAAGCACAGCTATTACAGCACGCATTTTTTCTTTGGGGATAAGCATCAGTTCGCTGTTAAGGCCTTCGGCAATCAACTCCAGAGTGCTTAGCTGTGGATTGCCCTTGGCCTCCAATCGTTGGTATTGCTGCCGAGATACACCAATGCGCATCATCATGTCGCGTTGCTTAAACCCAAGAATTAAGCGTCTTTTTTTGAGCTGCTGAAGTAGAGAATCTGTCAATGTAAGCTCCTGTATTGCTTTTCTGTCCACAGGAAACATATTAGCTTCTTTTTTCCCTTTACGCAATAAATAAGTTGCCATGGGAGGCGCTGGCAAAATATCCCTCCAAAAGCAGCGCTTGTATTGCTTTGCAAGGCTGCTGAGAACTCAGTAATCTTGAAATTGATAGCAAGAGGACTGGAAAACTAATTGCCCACTGACTTACATAGGGTTTTTGGCCTTAATTTGGCCGGAAAGTTTTTTGGGATAGAGCGGGCCCAACCATGCTCGGTTGGGCCCTCCCTGTTTCTGCTGGTGCCACTTGGCTACGCCAAAACCGCATCGAAAATTTTCAACACTTTAAGTAAACGGCTTGCAAATATGGCGGGCTCTTTTTGTCTAAAAGATGCTCACATATAAGAAAACCCCGCCTGGCGATCCAGACGGGGTTTCTGTGTTTTATAAGTGGTCGCAGGTGAGATGGCTCTTTCGGGGTCCCGGAATCAGCTCAGAATCAAAACCAGTAGCTTGGTGAAGAGGATCATGCCGATCAGCGCCGTCGGGTAGACGGTAGCATAGGCTGCAGCAATGTAGTGGGTATTCGACAGGCTGCTCGCGGCGGCCAGCCCTGGTGTACTTGTCATCGAGCCGGTGATGACCCCCAGCATCCGCAGGAACGGCAGTTTGAGCACATAACGGCCAAGAAAAACTGCGGAGATCAGTGGGATCAGGGTGACGGCAATACCGGCGATAAACAGCTCCATACCTTGCTGGCTAAGGGTGGCAAGGATGGTGGCGCCGGTTTTAGTACCGACTGTGGACAGAAAAAGGATCAGTCCCAATTCGCGGATGAAGGCGTTGGCTGTCCCCGGGATCTCCCAGATGAAGGGGCCGGTCTTGTACAGACTTGACAGGATAATGCCGGCCACCAGGACTCCGCCTGTGGTGCCTAGCGAAAAGGTGCCGCCATAGGGGATATACAGTGGAATCATTCCGAGGATAAAGCCGAGCATTAGGCCGATAAAGATCGGCAGCAGGTTGATGCTGTAGGTGGCGGTGACATTGTTACCGAAAATCTTGGTCACGTTTTTCAGCGCGTGTTCATTTCCCACGGCATGGACGATATCGCCCATGTGCAGGCGGATGTTGGGGGTGGCGGGCAGGTCAATTTGATTTCGGGTGATCCTTGAAATTTGGACATTGAAGACTGCGCGACAGTTGAGTTGGCCGAGGGTCATTCCGGCGACGGTCTTTTTGGAGACGATAATCCTTTTTGTTGCCAATACCCGCTCAAATTCGAACTCTTTGTCGATAGGTCGACCGAGGAAAAGTTCAGCCTTTTCCAGATCGCTCTTCCGCCCGCAAATCCGTAGATGATCTCCTTCTAATAGCACAGTTTCCCCTGCCACCAGAATCGGTTCACTCGCCCCTTTACGTAACAGTCGAGTAATGACCACAGGAGCAATACTGCCCAGCCCTAGATCCTTCACCGAACGGTTGAGAAGGTTGGGGTTGGTCAGTTCGATATTGTGCCAGGTCAGAGGGGGGTTTTTCTGTGATACTTCAGCGTCGAGACGTTTTTCTTCATCTTTGATGTCGATCTTCAGTATTTTCGGCAGCAATTGGACGAACAGGATCACACCGGTAACGCCGAAGAAGTAGGTGAGTCCATAGGCCGCCGGTGCGCCCTGACTGCCTGCCATCTCAACGGCGACTGCAAGCCCGGGCGTGCTGGTCATTGCGCCGGCGAAGAGTCCGGCACTAATGCTGGCATCAAATCCAAAAACCAAGGCGCAGACCAGAGTGGTGAGAAAGCCGATAGCGATGATCGCAAGAGCACCGAGTGCCAGATGCAGACCGCGACTTCGCAGGGTGTAGAGAAAGCCGGGCCCGGCCTGCAAACCGACGGAATAGATGAATAGAACCAGTCCTAGTGTCTGAAAGTTATTCGGCAGGGTCAGGCCGAAATGTCCGAACGCGAGCGCGATGAAGATAATGCCTGAGGAACCTAGGGCGAAGGATTTGATCTTAACCTTACCGAGAGCAGTTCCTAGCAGGGTGATCAGGAGTAACAAGAAAATAGGGTTTTTCAGCAGTTCCACGGTAACCTCGACAGTCCGGGGGGAGGGGTTTTGGCAAAACAACGGGTCAGCAGAGAATCACGCAGTTGCGGCCCTTCTCTTTGGCTCGATACATAGCCTGATCGCCACGTTTTATCAGTGTTTCAATAGAATCATTATTTTGATCAAACAGGGCGACCCCGATACTGATAGTAATAGAAAAACTGTTACTGATCTGTGGTAGAGACATGGACTCAATGGCTTTTCGTAATCGTTCTGCGGTAAGCAATGCATTTTGCTGGCTGGTTTGTACTAGTAGTGCGGCGAATTCTTCGCCGCCAAAGCGGGCAAACAGGTCGGTTTCACGCAGAACCTCCAGGGATTTTTCCGTCAGGCTCTTCAGGACCTCATCCCCGGCCTCGTGGCCATAAGTGTCGTTAACATGTTTGAAATGGTCGACGTCGAGGAGTAGCAGGCAGAGGGGGGCTCCGTAACGGACACTCCGGGCCAGTTCTTCCTTGCCGCGATTAATGAAATAACGGCGGTTTTTGGCTCCGGTCAGGGGGTCGGTTATGGCCAGGTTGCGCAACTTGTTTTCCATGCGCTTGCGCTCGGAGATATCGCGGCAAATGCTTAGAATGGCCGGTAGGCCATCGTATTCAATGCGTCTGGAGTTGGTCCAGACCAGCAGCTCGTGGTTGCTTTTGCTAAGATGGTGGGCTTCAAAGGAGGCCTGGCCGTCCTGGTCGATCTTTGTCAATAACTCTGGCGAGGTGACAGCTGTTTGAGTCACTTTAAGCTGCTCGGCTGACATTCGCAGCAGCTCCTCGCGGTTGTAGCCAAGGCGCTCGCAGGCCAGCCGGTTGACATCCAGCAGTCGCCCGGAATAGTCGTGGATGAACACCGCGTCGCCGGCGGAGTCGAAAAAAGTCCGGTATTTGCGGACCGATGACTTCAAGGCTTCCTGTAACAGTTTGCTGTCGGTGATATCCCGAGCGATGGCAAAGATTTCCTGCCGGTCTTTATCCGCAGAAGAATTCCACGAAACCCAGCGATAGCGACCGTCCTTGCAACGTAGGCGGTTTTCCGAGCCGGAGGTTTGTTGCCCCAGCAGCAAGCGTTCCTCCGTTTCAATGGCGCTGGTCTGATCGTTCGGATGAACCAGGTCCAGCCATGGTTTACCTTGCAGCTCCGAAATACTCCAGCCGAGGGTGCGGGTCCAGGAAGGGTTAAGATCCTTGATACGGCCGTCAAAGCCAATCACACACATCAGATCGAAAGAGGCTTCAAAGATCCGCTGGCGGTCATCCTTGGCCAGTCTGGCTTCGGTTATGTCTCGGATATTGGCCGCGACATGGCTGATATAGCCCTTTTTTTCGTGCACCGGGTGAAAGGTGATGGCGCACAGTCGGCGGCCGGTTACAGGAAAGGGAATCCAGCGTTCGTAGCGGACAGTCTCTCCATTGAAGGCCCGAACCAGATGGGGTTTGATGGAGCGATCAAAGTTTTCCGAACCCAGCAAATCAGCGATCTTCTTACCTATAACATCCTGTCGGTCTGTACCAAAGGAACGCAGATAACTATCGTTGACCATACGGTAGATATACTCATGGTCAATTAGGGCCACCAGATCGGGAGTCGAGGAAACGATTCTTTTATAGTGCTCCAGATCCGTATTGGCTTGTTGCAGAGCCTGGGTCCGTTCTTCAACCCTGGCTTCCAGCGCATGGTTTGCTTGGTGCAGGGAAACCTCTGCCCTTTTTCGTTTGATGATGTTCCACATGCCCTCCATGACCAGAGAGAGTTGCTGCACATCCTCTTCGGTGTAGGTCGAGTCTTTATTGCCAACTCCGACCAGCAGGACAATCCGACCGTCATCGAATAGCGGCAGGTTCATGTGGCGCTGCACTGCCACATGGCCCTCGGGTAGCTCTTTGCGCCGGGGGTTAGTGGGATAGTCGTTGGTGATGATCGGCCGGCGCCGGCGCACCGCTTCCCCCCATAGGCCGGTTTCCGCTACCTTGTAGGATTCGGCAGGGTTGTCGACCCGGCACTGGGCCATTACGTTTCGGGACCAAGCGCACAGAGATAATACTGTTTCGTCTTCGCTGACGAAAAAGATATAGCCGATGCTGCTGCCGGTAGTCTGGATCCCCGCCTCTAGAGCGAAGTTGAAAATTTGTTCTTCAGGGTCGTAGAGCCTCTGGGTCAGACCGCGAAGCGTTTCGAAACGGCGCTGGTTGAGTTCGATTTCCTGTTGCGCCTGTTTCAGTTCGACGTCCCTGTCCAGCAGGTCCCGATCAACTTGATGGTCGTCTGCGCTCAGTTCGTCCTGCAACTGTTGTTTAAGAAAGGACAGTTGTTTGTGGGCTGCAGCCAATTCCATCACAAGTTGCGACCGAGGCTTGTCAACTTCAGTTGCCATGGAAATCCTTATGTTGTGAATTTCTTGCAACTCGATAGGCAGATTCTGCACAGGATTGAGTAGGCATAATGTGTCGATCCAGATGGAGATAGTTGCCGATACTTAATGTAAAGACAATATGTTGCGGTCCAAAACGAACAAATATATTTACGGTAACATATGACGATTCATAGTGCCATATTTGATGTTAGCAGAGGCACGGGAGCCAGCTCGCGCATCGTTTGCCAATAAGTTCCCCCTCGGGATTTCTGGATGGGCACAATGCTTTTATCATGTGGGGGAAAGGGCTGTTTCCGGATGAAAACTAGCTACAGCTATTAACCTTCAAGGGAGCTTAAATTTGTTTTTAAACATCCATTTTTCGCTTTGGCCCGTATGGTCCGACAGATGCTTAGGGTCTCACCGGACAGGAGTCGCTGTAATTGGATTTAGGCGACGGCCAGATCACAGGAGGGCTTGGTGTTGTCCTGCTACGAGGCAATTAAGCAAGGCTACGCGTAGTGGTGTGCGGAGGCCAGCAGGGCGGCAATTGTTTGAGGAGGGACGGGTTTACTAAACAGGTAACCTTGCATTTCATCGCAGTGGTGTTCGGTCAAAAAGTCGCATTGTAGGGGCGTTTCAACTCCTTCGGCGACCACTCGCAGACCCAAGCTTTGGGCCATGGCCAGAATGGTGTGAACGATGGCTGTATCGTTTTCGTCCACAATTAAGCCGTTGACAAAAGAACGGTCGATCTTTATTTCGTCGATGGGGAAGCGCTTCAGGTAACTCAGGGATGAATAACCGGTTCCGAAGTCATCCAGGGAGATTCGCAGTCCCAACTCTTTGAGT
>CAZKQY010000077.1:0-14343 GCA_964555005.1 uncultured Syntrophotalea sp.
ACAGGCCGGGTTTGCCAGCTCCGCTGGGCAAACCAAAAAACAAAAGCCCCGCCTGAAAGGCGGGGCTTTTGTTTCCATCAAGAAGACCTGTCACTGCCAAAGGCTACAAAGAGCGAATGGTCTCAAACAGCTTACGCAAATTGCCGACACAGGCATCAATCGCATTGGCCATACGACCGATTTCATCCTTGCGGGTCATACCGAGATGAACATCGAAGTTTCCATTGCCGAGCTTTTCCATCGCCTCGACCGCTTGCCCCAACGGAACAGCGATCTGGCGGGAAACAATCAGAGTAACAACCACCACACCTAGCAACAGAGCACAGAAAATACCAAGGGTCGTGTAAAAAACTCTGGCCAGATTACGCTCGATATCGTCAGTATAGACTCCTGCACCGATAATCCAACGCCACTGAGGCAACTGCTTGACATAAGACACTTTTCCGGCGGGCATGGTGCTACCAGGCTTATGCCATACATACTCGATGAATCCCTGCCCCTGGCGACGGCACAGTTCGGCCATTTCCACAAACAGGGCCTTGCCCTGCGGATCTCGATAGTCGCTCAGGTCCTGTCCCACCAGTTCCCGGTTGAAGGGGTGCATGACCATGCGCGGCTGAAAATCATTGATCCAGTAATAGTTATCCTCATCGAAGCGCAGAGAACCGACCGCCTCAATCGCCTGCTGTTGGGCAGCTTCCGTGTCAAGCTCACCGCTATCGGCCAAACCGGCGTAATAATCAAGGACTCCCCAGGCCGTTTCGACAACATGTTGAATCTCATTACGGCGAGCCTGCACATAATTGTGCTTGGCGTCCAGATACAACCAAGTGACCACCAGCGAAAAAACAATCAGGAGGGTTCCACTTAAGAGGAAGATCTTTTGGGAAATCTCTAGATCTTTCATTGCCAACTCCTCTGATACCAATAGCGACATGGAGCAATCGATAACGCTCCAGAAAAACTATCTATCGCCCAATCTTAAAGGATAACAAAGCACTTGGCAACCGGCTTGCGCGCAACTCAACACAGGGCAACGCAGAAAGGAAATCTCATGCCAAAGACTTACGGTGAGAAACTCCGCTAAGGCCACGATCTATTCAACGTCGATGCCGAGAAACATCCAACTCTAACAACTGCTCTCAATGTTACGCTCTACCTTGGCAAGACGCTTGAGACCGTACCTCAAATTGCGATAACGCAGATTGGTGCTTTTGCGAGGCTCAAACTCATGTTTTCTAGCCCGCTCAATCACCTTGTAAATGGTAGGCCGCGAAACTTTGAACCGCTCTGCAAGATCGGTGATGTTTGTTCCGCCGGTTTGATAGATCTGCCAGATTTTCTGACGGTCCTGTGGAGTAAGTCGAACACGTGCTGATAGTTTCATAATGTCACAACATTCAGAAAAAAAGGTTAACAGTTTTACCGTCGCTGACCAGCCCCATTTCCTTTCAGGCAGGAACCGGCACAAAACCACGACGGCCATTGATGGCTTTGAAAAAACGTACCAAACCGGCACAAGTGGCCAGGATACCGCTAGCCATCCCACCGCAGCCTGCTACCAACCTTAAAGCGGCCAGATCCGTAGCATTGCCAAGGGCCAATAGGAGGCAGGAGATGGTCAGCACAGCGAAAAACATTCGCCAAGCCTTTTCAAGACGCAGAGCGCCTAGAAACAAGGTTGCCGACACCAGACTCAACAACCCGAGGCAGGCAGCTTTGGCCGCTCCGGAAGGAGCCGGAGCCATGCCAGTATGGGTCATGACTGCGACCGCTACCAAAGCCAGACAAAAAAGGCCGTAAGCAATAAATGCGGTACCACCAAAAATATTATTTTTGCGCCATTCCATCCCACCGCTAATGAGCTGCGCGAGTCCGGCATAGAAGACACCGATCGTCGTCAGCACCGTCCCCAAAGGGGAAAACCCCGCCATCTGCAAACTAAGCAGCGCCGTCGCAACCCCAAACCCCAAAAGTCCCATGGATACCGGACCTTGAACAGGCACAGAACCAGTAACTGCAGATCTCTGACGAGCCACTTGGGATTCAAGGGTCCGCGCAATACGCCTTTGGCGGGCTAAAGGAACCGGCTCCAACATGGCGCGAGTAGAAACCTGATGCCACAACGATGGCAATGACCATTTAACTTTGAACGGTTTAACAAGAGGCTCTTTGAATTGAATGGATGGCCTCGATTGCCGGGGCACCGCCTGGACCGCAATCGGTTCCTTGGCCTGATGATTGATCGAGAAACTATGGGCCAGTTCCTGATAACGATGACAAGAACGATAATCGGCACTGCAGTAGCGAATAATCGTCAGCACGTCTGACGATGAAATATAATCACAACCCACATCGCAACAATCGTCATCCTTACCGTAAAAGGAACAGAGAATTCCGTCGTTCATAACTAGTTCCTTTCCTTGCGGTTGGAGTATTGTCTTGGATCGCGGGACGTTGGCACTGCGGCTGTATTCGTACCACCGTCCCTCCTATCAGGCCTCAATTTACGGTACTTCTTAACTTCTTTGTTAATTTGCAAGCTGCATACCAACACATGACTCATCGGGTCGAATATATATTTATCAAATATTTTCAAGTACTTAAATGGTCGATCCGAACAGGCGTCTAGCTTCGGCAGGTATCAATTTCGCAACCATGCAAGAAACATAAGAAAAACGAACAGAGAAAACTGACTATCCTTCAACCAATGGATCGTTGCCTTGCCAGAAGTTTCCCTTTTTATCCAAAGGCTTACAGCATCCACTCTCCACAAGGCAAACCGCATTTGCACCGACGCAAAGGAACCACCTAGTTTTTGCATTTCTGCAAAATCCCGCCCCTTTGATATCTGCCGCCGCACCAGAAAAAACAATGGCGGAACCATAAGGTCCCGCCATTGGCGTTTCATTTGAAGCGGATATCCGAGGGATTAGGCAAGAGCACCCAGCGGCAATACCTGACGGCCATTAACTTCGTTCAGCACTTGAGCCAGAGCCGTATAGATAGCGGCAAAACCACAGAAGATACCTTCGTAGCCGGCAATGACAGTAAGAGCTTGATTACCGGTAAAATCGGCAGCGGCCAGCAGGAAAAAGAGCAGGGTCAAAGAACCGAAAACGATCTGCAGGGCTCGGTTGAGGCGCAAGGTGCCAAGGAACATCACAGCGGTAAACAGGCCCCACATGGTCAGGTAAGCTGCCATGGCGGTGGCCTTATCAGGGCCGGCAATGCCAACAAGGTTGGCTTTAGGAATCAACACCAGAGCCACCAGGGTCAGCCAGAAGCAACCGTAGCTGATAAAAGCGGTAGTGGCAAAAGTGTTACCCTTGCGCCACTCCATGAGGCCGGCAAGAATCTGAGCCGCACCGCCGTAAAAAATGCCCATGGCAAGAATCATGGTGTCAAGGGGGAAGAAGCCGGCGTTGTGCAAGTTGAGCAGCACGGTGGTCATACCGAAGCCGAGCAGGCCCAGGGGAGCAGGATTTGCAGTGTTGTCTACCAGAGTGCGTTGATCTGCCATGACGTTATTTCTCCTTTTAATCCGGGTTTGATTGTGATTGATCGGACCGACGGTTCTGCTGACACGGGGATTAGCCCCCTCTCCTGCCCGTCGCTCCTCTTAATGATGCTTGTTGAATCCTTAATTTTTCAAGATGCAAAGACCTGAGTTTTTAAAGTGGCATGGAGCGAAGTAGTCCTTGTCCCTCAACAATGTCTGCCGAAACTCCATGCCTGAAAGGAGTAACTTTCGAGTGTGGGATTGAGCAAGGCCTATACCAACATCCATCCGAATTTAAATAAATCGTAAATACTGATTCATTACAGACACTTGAATAGATCTTGGTGGGATTCTTCAAAAATAGAAGGAAGGGGACTTTGCAATACTGCAAAAAATCAGCGACAATAAAAAAAACGGATTACCCTGCCTGGGTAATCCGTCCATCGCTGAGAAACAGGGCGATTAGCCCTCTCTGGCAACTCATATTAATACAGATGTATCAGCCAAAAAGATATTTGCACGGATGCAAAGACTCAGCTTTTTTTTGCACGAATGCAAAAAAACTTAGCGAATCAGTAATCTTCTTTGTTGAGATCGTATTTTTTTATCTTACGATAAATGGTCGCCATATTCATACCGGCGGATTTTGCTGCGACTTCGATGTTGCCTTTGGCTCTTTGCAAAAGCTGCTTGAGATATTCTGTTTCGAAGCGCACCAGGGATTCAGCGTAATCTTCAGCCCAAGGAACCGCAGTGACCGACGGAGAAACCTGCTCCGAAGCCCCCGGTTGAGCTTCGATAAATTGCCCAAGCACCGGCAAAGTAAGATAATCACCATCCTCCATGGCCATGGAGGCTTCAATAACATTACGCAGCTGTCGAATGTTACCGGGCCAATCGTAGCTCGCAAGGGCATGGGCCGCTTCAGGGGTCAAGCCCTTGATCTGAGTAGCGAAAGTTTCATTTTGCAGCTTGATGAAATGGGCCGCCAGCAGGGCGATATCTTCGGGACGTTCCCGCAGGGGCGGCAGGTGAATATTGAGTACGTTGAGACGGTAATAGAGATCTTCGCGAAAGGCACCGGTCCGGCAACCCTCCTGCAGGTCGGCATTGGTAGCGGAAATAATGCGAACATTAACCTTGATGGAGGTATTATCACCGATACGCCGAAATTCCTGTTCTTGTAAAAAGCGCAGCATCAATTTTTGCACATTAAGAGGCAAGTTGCCGACCTCGTCGAGGAACAGGGTTCCGCCATCAGCGTCTTCCAATAATCCCTTGCGACTCTCATTGGCTCCGGTAAACGCGCCCTTTTTATAGCCAAACAGTTCGCCCTCCAGAACCGATTCCGGCAGAGCACCGCAGTTTATGGCGAGATACTTCTTATCCCTGCGCGGCGAATTATAGTGGATAGCCTGGGCAATCAATTCCTTACCCGTACCTGAATCACCGGTAATGAGCACCGAAGTATCGCGAATAGCGACCTTTTTGACCGTCTCCAACACACTCATGAGGGAATCTGAACTACCGATAATTTTTGTAAAATCAAAACGGCCGGCCAGCTCTTCACGCAGCTGACGATTTTCAGTGAGCAGCTGATTATGATGCAGCGCATTCTTAACCCGATAGAGCAATTCATCTGGCTCAAAAGGCTTGGTCACCATATCATGGGCGCCGCTTCTCAGAGCCTGAATCGAGGTGTCCAGGGTGGCAAAAGCGGATATGACTATGACCGGCAAACCGGGGTCTTTGGCCTTGAGCCGCCGCAACACCTCCAACCCGTCCATTTCTGGCATCTTGATGTCCGTCACAACAAGATCAAACAGGCCGGCCTGAAAAGCTTCCACGGCTTTGACGGGATGGGTATACGACTTGACCGCGTAACCGCTGTCGAGCAAAACCGCTTCCATCATCCGGCACATGCCTTCTTCATCATCAATAAGCAATATCCGCTGTTTATCCATCCCGTCCCTCCACCTCCTGCGGCAGCGGCAACCACACGCGCATCGTGGTCCCCTGACCCAACTGGCTATCAACCTCCATATTGCCCTCGTGAGCACGAACGATCTGGCGGGTAATCGCCAGCCCCAGGCCGGTGCCTTTTTTCTTGGTCGTAAAGAACGGCTCAAAAATCTTCTCTAGATTTTCCCCGGCTATGCCCTCGCCGGTATCGGCAAAGCTCAACATAACTTTCTCGCCCACCCGTTCCGAACGAACCGTCAAAACCCCGCCATCGGGCATGGCAGAACCCGCGTTGAGGATAAGATTAATTGCCACCTGCCGAAGCTGATCACCATCCACCAGCAACGATGAAAGATCAACGGCAAAATCTTTATTAATTAAAACATTGTGCATAGCGGTATGGTTGGCGGCAAAGTCGACGATCTGACTTAGAAGAGCGTTGATATCCGTCCTCTCCAGAACCGGTTTAGGGGTCCGCGCATAGTTGAGCAGATCCTGAACGATCTTTTTGCAGCGCTTACTCTCGCGCTTGATATCGTGAATCATACCGTACATGGGATCTTCTTTATCCAGTTTTCCTTCCAGATAAGCGGCATAACCGAGAATCACGCCGAGAGGATTGTTGATCTCATGGGCGACACCGGAAGCCAATACGCCAAGAGAGGCCATTTTCCCCTGCTGAGCGAGATTGCTCCCCATTTCCCGATGCTGTTTGATCATCTGCGTCATACGATTAAAATGAGAAGCCAATTCGCCCAGCTCATCCTTGGTATCGACCTGCATGCGCGCATCCAGGCGCCCGGCTTTCACTCGTCGAATCACACTGATCATGGCATGAATCGGTTCGGTCATCGCCGTAGCGGCGGCAAAAACCAGACCGACCGATATCAGACCGACAGTCAGTCCTAAAATCGCCAGACTCGACCAGAGATGATTCTTGATCTGGTGGAGTTCCTGATAGAATTCGTCTTCGTAAGAACCAACAGCCACGATCCACTTCCACGGCTTGTAGTAGAGATAGCGCACAATTTTCATGCGCGGCTCGGCATCGCCGATATTCTGCCAGGCATAGCGGGCCCAGCCATTTTTACTGGCCAACATCCGCTTCACCACATACTGCCCTTCGGCGTCCTTCATCTGCAGGATGTTCTGACCGGCGCTTTCAGGATGCAGAGTCAAGGTGCCCTGTGCATCGAGGCAATAGATGTAACCGGTCTTGCCGACCCGCTTGGAATTAATTTTGTTCTTCAGTTCGGCGAAGGAGCGTTTTTCAAATTCTCTGTCTTCGTAAGTTTCTTCCAGATAGCCGCCGGTAGCGATGATCCAGTCCCAGTCTCGAAAATAGCGATAAGCAACTAACTTACGGCGTGGCTTTTTATCGCCCAGCATGGCATTGCGCCAGGGATACACGGCATAGAGAACCTCTCCCGGGGCGGAAGCCACTGCCGCCCGGCAGATATCGCGGATGAAGTAGCGACCGTCCTCATCCTGCTCGTCATAGATATTTTCCCCCTCGCGGGCTATATGAGCAAGAAGTTGACCCTTGCTGTTCATGGCATAGATGTAACCTGTTTCACCGATATTTACTTTTTTGAGAGCCATGGTCGCAGACTGCTTTGCCTCTTGCAAGCCAATCTGGCCGTTCTGATAAAAACGATGCTCGGTTTCGACCAGACTATAAGCCAGATCGGTAATCGTTCGCATTTCTTCACGAACGATTACCTTCTTGTCTTCTTTGTAAACCTGAAACTGTTTGTAGTGCGAATCGATAAGATCAATGGCAAAACGACACAGATGGTCAAGATCATCCTTGCTAGCTTGAGTAATGCCGCGATAAGCCTGCTGATAGGCGATATAGCCAGTACTCACGCCGACCACGATAAGCGGCAAAAGAACCAGCGGCAACACCACTATCTGCATTTTCCAGCGTAATGGCAGACGGAAGAAGTAGCGGGAGAAACGAGGGGTCATAACAGACTTGCTCTTTTTCCGAATCGGCGGTCAAGGTCCCCTGTTCTACGGCGCTTATCACTGCAGGATTTGGAGACTGTAAATAAGGCGCTAGGATAACATTGGAAGACGGTCAGCGACAAGCCCGTTGACTGGTTTATCCACACCAACAAACAGATAAAGAAAGGGCCCCACCAATCTGGCAGAGCCCTTGTCCCTTCTAAACAGAGCCAACAACGCTAAAAAGAACGTTTTCTGGTCCGTGACTGCTTGCCCATCAGCCAGCCGAGAAACAGGACTGCGGCTCCGGCCAAAAACCATTTAACGATAGCCTTACGCAGAATATCGTCGTTGTCCTGACGCAATTGAGCGAGATCAGTGGCATACTTTTCGTTTTCAGCTTTCAGACGATCCCGTTCATTAAGAAGATCAGCGACATTCTTAGTACCATCCTGCAAAACCTGATGTTGTTTCGCCAACCTGCCGTGTTGTTCCTTTTCATTATTCAACGCTTGCTGTACGTCGGCCAACTGCCGCTGCAACTCTATTTTTTCGCCGGTCCATCCCTCTGCCTGCCGGGTCATGGTAGCCAACTGCTGCTGCAACTGAGCCAACTGTTTTTCCAAGCGAGAGATGACATAAACCTTGGGTAGTCGTGCGCTGATATACTGCTTTAATACATAACCCTCGCTACCGTCCTTGGCACGCACCTTCAGATAGCCTTCTTCTTCCTCCAGAAATTCTACCGCTGTACCCGTAGTCAAAGATTTCAGTATCTTATATTCCGTTCCCGGACCACGCCGCAAAGTTACAGCAATCTGATCAGAAACATAGCGCGTTTCAGCTTGGGCGGAAACAACCGCAAAAGCAGAAAGCACTAATGCAAAACAGAAGAAGACGGTAATTCGCATAACATGACTCCTTTTGGAAAAACACAACAACGATCCATTACCACTCACCGCGGTGGACACCGAAACAGAACAGCCTTACCGCTAGTTGTAAGCCTGCTCCTTATATAGCCAAAAACACTATAAAATTACCATTAATTTCCCTGCTACAAAAGCACTTTCATCCCTGCAGACATCTCTACTGACTTCCCCTGACCACCGAACTTTGAGAAACAACCGGCCCCGACAAAGGCAGATCATCCCGATAGCCCGTCTGTCCGGCAAACAACGCCAAGGCCAGCAAGAGACCACCCAGTAAAATCAGTAGAGAACGATAAGGGTCACGGATTCCAGAAGGTTTGTGCTCGGTCAAAGTCGGCATACGGATAAAATTCCTTGTCCAAAATTAATACATTCGATAAAAAATCAGAGGATGGCTAAGCAAAGATTCCGTCCTACAAGGCCTGGTGTTTTTTCAGAGGTGAAGACAACCATCTCGCATGTCGAGATCCTGAAAAAGCGCCGTAGGACAGACTTTTTGCGGCGCCGTCAAGGTTTTCATCCATAAGAATGAAAACAAACGATCATAACCCTTATAGCAAACCTTGGACCAAAAATATTTAGCGCTGCTATTTCAACGCTTAACCTCAACCGCGGGGCCCTTAAAAACAGAGCCCCCCCTTCGACGGCAACAAACCGTCGTCAGCCGACGACAAAAACATCCATTAGTTCACCCCAAAGCTGAATAGTTGAACCTTGCCTTCTAAAAAGCTGCCTATCATACCGATCACCCAGGTTAACCGCCCGAAATACAATAAAAAAACCAGAGACAAGCCTGTCGCCATATAGCAACAGCACCTCTCCTGAGCTCAGGACTTGAACAGGGATGGAACGATATGATGCCGCCCCAGCAACTTATAAAACTCGGTGCGATTACGACCTGCAATGCGGGCGGCGTGGGACACATTGCCCTTGGTTAATTGCATCAGGTGCAGCAGGTACTGTTGTTCAAATCCCCGGCGAGCCTCGCTAAAGGGCAAAATCTGATCCGGGTTCTCCTTGATGGCGCTGCTGACCAGTTCTTCGGGAATAATCGGACCGGTGGACAAAGCCACCGCCTGTTCAACCACGTTATACAGCTGACGCACGTTGCCCGGCCAGGCGGCAGACAGTAACAACTCCATGGCCTCGGGAGCAAAGCCTTTGACTTTTTTGCCCGACCTGCCTACCAGCTCCCGCAAAAAGTGCTGTGATAAAAGGGGGATATCCACCCGGCGGCTAGCCAGGTTCGGCAGTTTCAACGATACAACATTGAGTCGATAATAAAGATCTTCGCGAAAGTTACCAGCGGCGATCTCTTCTTCGAGTTGACGATGGGTAGCGGAGATTATACGAACGTCGATATCAAAGGACTCCACCGAACCGACCGGGCGCATATGCTTTTCCTGCAAAACTCGCAACAACTTGACCTGCAAAGCCAGGGGCATGTCACCGATTTCATCGAGAAACAGGGTGCCACCCTGAGCCGAGCGGAACAGACCGGGATAATCCTTGACGGCCCCGGTAAAAGCCCCCTTACTATGACCGAATAGCTCCGATTCGAGCAGTGAATCGGGAATAGCCCCACAGTTGACCGCCACAAAGGGCTCATCGCTGCGATTGCTGGCCCAATGAATCGCTCGGGCGAGCATCTCCTTACCAGAGCCACTCTCACCGAGAACCAGGACCGCCGATCCACTTTCGGCGGCCAGCTTGGCTTTGGCCAGCACATCGAACATTATCGGAGATTGAGTAATGATCTCGCGGCGCCAGTGGTCTTGGCCGGCGGTCCCCGCTTCGACATCAAGAAGTGCCCCGCACATGCTCAGGCCTCGTTTAATCTCCTGCAACAATTCCTGCTTATCGAGAGGCTTGGCCAAAAAACCAAATACCCCACGGCGAGTCGCAGCAACCGCATCGGGAATTGAGCCGTGGGCAGTCATGATAATCACCGGCAGGGCACTGTGATATTTACGAATGGCGTCAAACAGAGCCATACCATCCATGCCCTCCATGCGCATATCGCTGAGCACCAAATGAGGCCGGATCACCGGCAGCAGACTGAGAGCCTGCTCACCACTTTCAGCCACGGACACCTGATAGCCGGCAGTGTTTAAACGAATGGACAACAAGCGCAACAGATCGACGTCGTCATCGACTAGTAACAAGCGATATTTGTCTTGCTCTTCCATGCTTTTTCAGGGTGAAGGCCAAGCCTTCTGCTCCCGCTCCTGGATGATTTTTTCAATATTTTCCAAGGCCTTAAGTTTATTGGCCAAAGAGGCAGACCGCTTTAGCTCAGCAGCAAGATCATGCTCAGCCCGCTTTTGCTGCAGCAGCAGAGGCTCAAGCAGTTCCGCTAAAGCGAGATACTCCTCACAGGGCTCTGCACCGGCTCGGTAATCCTGCAATAGCTGCAAAGCCCTTTCGTGATTTTGGTAGCGACTGTTCGAGTTTACCGCCAGACAGACAAGCAAGAATCGCTCCCGGTCCCCACCAAACTTATCATACGCGGCTTGCAACTGTTTTACCTGCCAGCGCTGTTCAGCTTCCGGCAAAATTGCAATTTTACAGCTATCGGTAACCACCTGCGAAACATTACAGCCGGTATTAGCGGACGAGCTTAAGTCCATCCAATTCGTTAGTCCGGCACAACCGCTCACCAGCAATCCGAAACCGACCAGCAGCAGAACTGTCCCCCCTCTGAGACACCGTATCATGGTCTATTCTCTCCTTGCCCTCTCGGCAATAAAATTTGAAAGCAAGCGCCTCCCAAGGAACTACCGGTCTGTTCAAGACGTCCACCATGATCCCGCACATATTCCATAACGATAGACAAACCAAGGCCCGTCCCTTTTACCGGCCCCACATAAGGCGTATTTGCCTGGTAGAAAGGTTTATAAACCTTACTGCGCTCTGCTTCGGGAATCCCCGGACCACTATCACTGACTTCAAGCAGCACCTGATTGCCCTGCTCGGCGATTCGCACCAGAATGTCGCCGCCCAAAGGCGTGAATTTCACGGCATTGGACAACAGATTGTCGATAACGATTCCCAGTCGCTCTGATTCGCCCCAGATTCGCAGAGCCGCCAGGTCGAGTTTCAATTGAATGTCTTTTTTTAGGATCATAGCGCGGTGATCAGCCAACGCCTCCTCGACCAATTGACCGAGATCGAGCCAACTGCAACGATAAGGCAGAAGCTTGGCCTGTGACCTGCTGTAGTCCAACAAATTATCGATAAGCTTGTGTAACTGCAGGCCGTTGCGGCGCAAAATGCCTACTACCTCCCGTTGCTGTTCACTAAGAGGACCGACAGCCTCTTCTGCCAACAGTTCCGAACCTTCACGGATAGAAGACAGGGGAGTTTTAAGCTCATGAGAAACATGGGCCACAAACTTGCTTTTATCCTTCTCCACCTCCCCGAGGCGCACCCGCAACCAATCGAGACGACAACCGAGAAATTCCAGATCTCGCGGACCACCCACTTGAATGGGGTGCTCAAAATCCCCCTCGCCAAGACGATTGATACACTGGGCGATCTGCTGAATCGGCTTGGCAATCAAAACTGCGAACAGGGCCATAATCAGGGCCGTCACCAGAATCAACACCAGCGGCAGCCAAGCCAGAACCTTACGGGCCTGGTAAGTCGCCTGTTGCATGGCATTGGCTTCCTTTACGATCAGTTCCTGACTTTCTTCATAGATCAATTTAGCCCGGGTGGTCAATAGGCCAAAGCGTTCTACCAGGGATTTGCCTGCAACCGAATCATCGGACATACCGCTGAGCCAGAGCTGGTACAGCGTTTTTTCTTCGGCTTTAAGAACCAAAAGCCGATTATTTTGGGCTTTTTCCTGAGCCAGTATCAACAGCTGGTCGATGGTCTGACCAAACTGACGATGTTTTTCGGTAATATCCTTCAGTAACGCAGGATCACCGAGGACTTGGTATTGACGGGCCCGGCGTTCTAAAAAAAGTAAATCGTCCAACAAGCTGCGACTGTTTTGAATAACCGCCACCGAGCGATGAATCGCCTGACTGCTCCGCTCCGCCAATCGAGCCATAAAAAGTTCGGCATTAACCAAAGCCAACAAAAGCGGCAAGGCCACCAAGGCAAAACCGATCAGAACCAACGCCAGAAATGACTTCGGCCGATAAAAACGCATAAATTATTCCCCGATCAAACCGGCTTAAGGGGACAGAGGCCAGTCGCTCTCAAAGCCGGCCGGGTGAAAGTTATCCCGAGTACGATTAAAGTAACCGTACTGCAAGCGGGGAATCTGCGTTTTGACCCGAACCAGCATTTCAGCCATACCCATGCCCTGACCACTGGCGCCCAAGCTACTCCAATAAAGTTCTGGATCTATACTCAAATTACGCATCTGGATCAGATCGATGCCCGTCTCCTCCACCAGTTCAATCAGCCGTTCGACTTCATCTTCCCGATCGGTAATTCCGGGAAAAACCAAATAGTTGAGCATAGTGAAAAGACCGGCCCCCTTGGCGCGACGAATCGATTCGAGGACATCGGCAAAACGATAATCACAGGGTCGGTGATAGGCGGTATAAAAACGCTCTTGCACCGAATTCATGGAAACCCTGAGGGAATCAATACCCGCTTCCGCCAATCGTTCGACAGCCGCGGGATCAGACGCGTTAGAGTTAAAATTGATCGTGCCCCGCACGGTGCGAGAACGCATCGCCTTTACCGCTGCACAAATAGTGTCGGCTTGAAGAATAGGCTCCCCCTCGCAGCCCTGACCGAAGGAGACAATAGCATTTTCGGCCTGCTCCAGATGGGGTACGGCGATAGCTGTAAGCTCTTCGACGGTCGGCACGAAAGTGATACGCTCTTGACTCGACGGACAGCAATCGGCTTCCTGCAGCGAGATGCAGCCGATACAACGGGCATTGCACACAGGCGAGGTTGGCAGCGGCGCCTCCCAACGGCGAAAAAACAGATTCTTGGCGGCAAAACAATGATAATCAAGGGCACAACGGGCTAACTGCTCCAGCAGCCGGTTGCCTGGTTGTTCCTGCAGCATTTGACGCACCAACGGATCGAGTTGACGATCATCAAAATGATCCGGTTGCCATTGAGTATTGCGATCAACCCGCACCGCCGCCGCATAAAAACGCTCTTCCTCAACGCACCAGCCGACGGCAGTATAGGACCACAGAGGCAGCTGGACCTTTTTCTGCCCGTAATCGGCGGCAGGTAGAAGGGTGCGCATGAAACCGGCCGTAAGAAAAGCTGACACGGCCTGTACCCGCCCGCCGCCAAGAACTTTGGGCAGACGTCGCAAGGTAACAACCTGACCCTTGCGAGGATCGAAGCCGATCGGTGGCGTATCAGGAACCGTAAAAAGACGGCTACCCTCAGGCAGCGGAATTAATTCCGACGAGCGGGGCTGGCGGCTATGCAAACCGTTCATACCTACCATGAGCAGGTCGGGATGTTCGAATACCTGGCCATCTTGATCTGCCACTACCGCGAGAATGGTTTTACTCTGACCCATACAAATCCTTTTTTGTTTATTTATTAATGCCTTGCGCCGGGCGTTAGCATAGCACAGGGCCTTTAGCAGAGCAATCGCCACCAAAGGAAACAAAATAGTGCTTTTTTTGCTTCGCCAGTTTGGTTATGCTGTGGCCATGCGTATCCTACTCACCACCCTGCACAGCAAATATATCCATGCCAGTCTGGCTTTGCCCCTGCTTGCCGGCTATTGCCAAGATATCGACGCTGATCTGCGAATTCGCGAATTTACCGTTCACGAACCGAAGGAGCAGGTACTCGGTGCTCTGCTGGCGGAAGAACCTGAAATAATAGCCTTTTCCGTGTATCTCTGGAATCGCCGTCAGACCCTGGAGCTGGCCGACGCACTGGTCACGGCCCGACCGGGACTAAGGATCGTTTTGGGCGGCCCGGAAGTTAGTTTCGAAGGACCGGAGCTTTTAGAGAGCCACTTCGGTATCAGCGCCGTAATTCGCGGAGAGGGTG
>CAZKQY010000078.1:0-3188 GCA_964555005.1 uncultured Syntrophotalea sp.
CGACCTGGCCATGGAAGATGAAATCTACCGCAACGCCGAAGATCCCAAGCGCGGAAGGCGGCGGGTCGACAACGTCGCCGAGGTAGTCAACGCCATAGCCTCCTATGAAGAGCGGGAAACCACGCCAAGCCTGTCCGGCTTTCTGGAAAAGGTCTCCCTCCTCGACCGTGACGAACCGGGCCGCAACGACAAGGAGAGCAAACTCAAGCGGGACGCGGTGGTACTCATGAGTCTGCACGCCAGCAAGGGTCTTGAATTCCCCCACGTGTTTCTGGTGGGCATGGAAGACGATCTGCTGCCCCACAAAAAATCCGTCGGCACCGCCACCGATATGGAAGAAGAACGGCGTCTCTGTTATGTCGGCATCACCCGTGCCCAGAGCACCCTGTCCTTGCTTCACGCGGCCAAACGCAAAAAATACGGTCAACTACAGGCCCGGGTGCCGAGTCCCTTTCTCGATGAAATCCCCAAGGAACTCCTCAACCACATCGACAGCGATACACCACAGCCCCTGGATCCCGATCAAAAAGAAAAGCTGGCAACCAGCTTTTTTGCCGGCATACAGCAGATGCTGGCCGATTGACCACAACCGGGTGTTTACCCGCATTAACGTCAAAAACAAGCAGAGTAATTCCGACAAGCTGAATTCGATCCTGACCCGACAGCACTCATAGCCAGCATTTGAGCCGCGTCTGAAATCTAACTCAAAAGGAACAGCTACCCTCTTCCCAGCCAAGAGAAAATCCGTTATCCTTATTAGCGCTAGTGTCATGTCATGTGTGAGGGGTCTGGTAAGTCACCGTAATTTTTTCCTGATCAATGAAGAAAAATTCTCGACTAGCCATAGCTTAATCGGGATTTTTTTGAAGCAGAGCAGGGTAAAAAGGACAAGACTTGGCCAGATACAGCACGCATGGCACGACACTAACCATAAGACGAAAACTACTTGAGGAGGAGCCATGAAAGGACTTTTTGTACGCTGGTTGATGTTGACGGTGGCCATCATGGCGGCCGCCTATCTGCTGCCAGGCATTGAGGTCAACGGTGTTTTTTCAGCTTTTTTCGCCGCCGCTATTCTGGGCATTCTTAACGCCCTGCTGCGACCGCTACTGCTGCTATTGACTCTGCCTCTTAACATCCTTACCCTCGGCCTGTTCACCTTCGTCATCAATGCCCTGATGCTAATGATGGCCTCCGGAGTTATCTCCGGCTTTCACATCACCGGCTTCTGGTCCGCGATCCTCGGTTCATTGGTCATCGGTGTGGTAAGCTGGTTGCTGACCTCTATGATCAACGGCCAGGGGAAGATGGAGGTCATCACCCTGAAACAACGCCAAGGCCGTTGGCAATAGTCTTGTTATCCAGCTTGTCCTGACTTTTTGGAGAAATTGATGCTACGTAAATTTAGTCTGGCCTATGCCGGCGGCACAGTCGCCGCCCTGGTCGCTTGCCTGGCCTTCTGGTTTTTAGGGCGCGACGGAGTTACCGCCTGGCTAGGGGTCGCTCTGACTCCCCGCTTGACCACCGGCTGGCTTAACTCCCGACTGATCTTCGGCGGCCTGTTCAGCCTGCTGCTGACACTTCCGCTACTGCCCAACCGAGTGCTGCTGCGGGGTGCCCTTATCAGTTTGGTGCCGGCCTCCTACATCCTGCTGGTGCTCTTTCCCCGCATGGGCCGGGGCCTGTTCGGCTTCGGCTACGGTGCCCTGACTCCGCTATTGATTTGCGGGCTCTGTCTGCTCTGGGGTCTGCTCGCTGCCGGCTGGTACAGGCTGGTGCGTGGCTGACCCCCTTTGCCCTTGACACTCGTCTTATCCACCTAATCATTACCCTGGAGGATCACCCGTGAAACATTACGCTCTCACCATTTTGCTACTTGTCGTCGTGGTTGCCGTCGGTGGCTTTTTTCTACTTAGAGACAGCCAGATACCCAACTTGATCCTGAGCCCTGCCAGCGGTCCCATATCGACCAAGCGCCCACCGATTTTAACCCTGGAAGATGATGGCGCCGGCTTGAAAACTGTTCTGGTCACCATTACCCAGGGCGACAAGACCGTCGAACTGCTGCGCTCCGAATTCCCCCGGGGCACCACCAGCCAATTAATTGACCTGAGCCTGAAAGACATCAAGCTCAACAACGGCCCCCTGTCCATCCAGGTCACCGCTACCGATCAAGCTCTGCTGACCAACAGCATCGACCAGAACTTCGTCTTTGACTACGACTCAAGGCCACCGGTGGTTTCGGTATTGAGCCGGGCCCACAACCTCAACCAGGGCGGCGCCGGCCTGGTTCTCTATAAAATTTCCGAAGAAGTAGAGCACAGCGGCGTACAGGTCGGAGAGGATTTCTTCCCCGGATTCCTGCAAGACGAAGGATTTTACGCCTGCCTATTCACCTTTCCCTTCAACATGACCCAGACTGATTTTTTACCCCGGATAATCGCCGTCGACACCGCAGGTAACGAACGCAAGCAAGGCTTCTACTACCACTCCAATGCCCGACCGGCCACCCACGACAACATCCCCCTCAGCCAGCAGTTCCTCGACAGCAAAATGCCAGAGTTTCAGGATCTTTACCCCGATGCCGACAACATGCTCGACATCTTTCTGCGGGTCAACCGCGAATTGCGGGTGCAGAACCGGGCCAAACTTAAGGAACTGGGAACACAGACCGCATCCAAACCTGCCTGGCAAGGGGCCTTTCTGCGCCTGCCCAACGCCGCCAACAGAGCCGGATTCAACGAGAAGCGCGCCTATATCTACGGCGGTAACAAGGTCGATCATCAGACCCATCTCGGCATCGACCTCGCCTCCCTGGCCAACTCGCCCATACCGGCAGCCAACAACGGCAAGGTAATCTTTGCCGACAACCTCGGCATCTACGGCAATTGCGTCATTATCGACCATGGCCTCGGCCTGCAAAGCCTTTACGCCCATCTCAGCACTATCAACGCCAACGTCGGCGACCAGGTCGATAAGGGCACGATCATCGGCCGCACCGGCTCTACGGGCATGGCCGGCGGTGACCACCTTCACTACGGAGTGACCATCGGCGGTATTCCGGTCAATCCCCTGGAATGGTGGGATCCCAGCTGGATCAAAAACAACTTCAGCGATAAGTGGCAGACCGCTCTGGCACCGCCTGAACCACAAGCCTATTGATAATTCGCCAGATATGGAAAAAAGCG
>CAZKQY010000079.1:0-5382 GCA_964555005.1 uncultured Syntrophotalea sp.
CAGCCACCAGTTACCAGTTACCGCCCCTAATGCTTAAAATGCCTCATACCGGTAAAGACCATAGCAATACCGGCCTCATCGGCTGCGGCGATAACTTCCTCGTCACGGATCGAACCGCCTGGCTGAATCACCGCCGTAATCCCGGCAGCAGCGGCATTATCGATGCCATCGCGAAAGGGAAAAAAAGCATCGGAAGCCATGGCTGCGCCTTTGACTTCAAGACCAGCGTGTTCCGCCTTAATGGCTGCAATGCGGGCCGAATTGACCCGGCTCATCTGACCGGCGCCAACGCCGATGATCATGCCGTCCTTGCCATAGACAATGGCATTCGACTTGACGAACTTGGCTACCCGCCAGGTAAAGAGAAGGTCCTGCATCTCTTTATCCGTCGGAGCGCGTTTGGTCACCACCTTGAGCTCATTGAAGAGCAACAAATCGGCATCCTGCACCAGCAGGCCGCCGTTGACCCGTTTAAAATCAAGACGGGGGGCAGGTTGCTCAGACCAGAATCCGCATTCGAGAAGCCGTACGTTCTTTTTAGCGGCAACTACAGCGGCAGCTTCTTTGGTCACAGCCGGCGCGATGATCACCTCGACGAACTGGCGATCAACAATTGCCTGAGCGGTGGCCGCATCGAGACTGCGGTTAAAGGCAACGATGCCGCCAAAAGCCGATTCAGGATCGGTGGAAAAAGCCCGCTCATAGGCTTCGAGTATATTTTCCCCGAGGGCCACACCGCAAGGATTAGCATGTTTGACGATAACACAAGCCGAGCCTTCGTCGAACTGCTTGACACATTCCAGGGCAGCGTCGGTATCGGCAATATTATTAAAAGACAGGGCCTTACCCTGCAGCTGACTGGCGGTAGAGATGGACACTTCCTGCCCTGAGGCCTCAACAAAGAAAGCCGCCTGCTGGTGAGGATTCTCACCGTAGCGCAGCTCCTGGGCTTTTTTGTATTGCACAGTCAGGGTCGCAGGAAAGGTGGTTTCTTCTTCGCCAAGACGCCGTCCGAGCCAGTTGCTAATGGCAGCATCGTAGGCCGCAGTACGCTGATAGACTTTGACCGCCAGATTGAAATTGGTTTCAGGAGATACACTACCGGCATTATCCCCCATCTCCGCCAGCACCAGCGAATAATCAGCCGGGTCGACGACCACGGTTACGTCCCGATTGTTCTTGGCCGCACTGCGCAGCATAGTCGGGCCACCGATATCAATATTCTCAATAGCATCCTCCAGGCTGCAATCCTGTTTGGCTACCGTCGCCTCAAAAGGGTAAAGGTTAACCACCACCATGTCGATAGGTTCGATGTCGTGTTCCGCCATCTTGGCCACATGGGCGGGATTGTCCCGCATACCCAGCAGTCCACCATGAACCTTGGGATGCAAAGTCTTGACCCGACCGTCGAGCATTTCCGGAAAACCGGTATAGTCAGAGACATCTTGTACCTGCAACCCTTCTTTACGCAGCAGGGCAGCGGTGCCGCCGGTGGAGAGAATAGCTACGTCAAAGGTACTGAGTTGTTTGGCGAAGGCGACAATTCCGGTCTTATCCGAAACACTGATGAGGGCACGCTTAATAATGGCCATAGCAAGGTCCTTTCCTGCAATTATACGAATATCGCTAGCAATTCTTCTGGCGAAGAGCGCAAAAGAATTGCACTGTCTGTAAAAACACAAAAAAACCGTCAGCAGGCGGTTTTTTAGAAATCGAGGGCAGCTAAAAAGGCTTTTTCAAAGGCCGGAGTTCCGGACAAGGGATAGGGCGTCAGCCCATCGGCCAGATGCTGAGCCTTCTCAGGCCCTGCCTCATCGAGGAGCAACCGGCAGCAGCCGGACAGTACACCAGCCTCGGCGAAACGTACCCTGTCTATCATGTTTTCCGGCAAGATGGCAACCCTTTTCAGTACCTGCGGCGCCAGAGAAAAACCAAAAGCGCCGGTCACTACGACCTCGGACACAGCGGCGGCGGACAGCCCGGCCCTGGCCAGCAGACAATCGACTCCGGCCCGTATCGCGCCTTTAGCCAGCTGAAAGGTGCGCAGGTCTTCCTGATTCAGAAAGAGGTCAACGGACGCGTCCCGATAGAGTCGCAAACGGCGTTCGCCCGGGCCACCATCCAGGTAGCGGGCCAGATTACTCGGCACCTGCAGAGGGTCGGCAAAGGTCCCGTGACCGTCAATTAAACCGCCTTCCAGCGCAGCCACCAGCGTCTCGGCCAAGCCACTGCCGCAAAGCCCGCGGGGTACCCCACCACCGATCACCTCAAGACGCAGTCGATCGCCAGCCAGAATCACACCACTGACGGCGCCCGCAGCGGCGGCCATGCCACAACTGATCCCGCCCCCTTCAAAAGCCGGTCCCGCCGCCACCGAGGTAGTCCACCAGCGAGCGTTTGAATGCAGAGCCAGCTCACCGTTAGTACCGATATCGAGATAGAGGCTATTGTTGCGGTATGGAGCCTGATCCAGCAGAAAAGCGACCAGGTCGCCGCCGACATAGCCGGTAACCAACGGAAAGAGATAGAGGGGCACAGGCAGATTAAAACCGAGCGCTTTAACATCAAGGTACAATCCCTGAGTTTCCCTTGGTCGATGGGGCGGAAACAAGAGCCGCTCCACCGGTTGACCACGCAGCAGAGCGCAAATACCAGAATTACCAGCCGCAGCAGCACCGGCGATGGTTTGACGACCCGTACCGGCACTGATCAGCAATGCGTCGACAAGGCGTTCCAAACCCTCGACCAGCAGCCTTTGCAGCTGCTGCCCTTGGCCGTTATGAGACAGCTCCAGACGGCGAATGATATCCGCCCCCAAAGGGGCTTGAGGATTGGGCAAGGTCGCTTCAGCCAAAACCCGCCCATGGCGATCAATGAGCCGACCGGCCAGGGTGGTAGTGCCCAGGTCGAGGGCCAATAGTGTCTCTTTATCAGTCACGGCAATGTCCCTCTAGTCTTTTTAGGCGTATAAAAAGAGTTAGGCGTCGGGCGGGGGCATAACCCCGCAACCTTAAACTCCGATTTGCAATACCGTTAAAAACTTAAATAAGCAAGCCTATCTCAACCTCCCAGATAAAGTCGCGGCACCCGCTTGCTGATCTGACAAAAGACCTCGTAATTAATGGTGTCGATCCGCTGCGCCCATTCTTCGGCCGTTATGCACTGACCGTTGTCGCACCCGAGCAGGGTCACCTCGTCGCCCACCGCAACTTGCGGGATATCGGTCACATCGATCAGAGTCCAGTCCATACAAACAGTCCCCGCCACGGTTGCCCGCTGACCGCGAATCAAAACTTCACCTACATTGGACAGCTGTCGGCTGTAGCCATCGGCATAACCGACCGGAATCGCCGCCAGCCGCGTGGAGCGTCCGGCGACAAAACGGTGGCCGTAAGAAACCCCGGTGCCAGCCGGAACGTCTTTGAGCTGAGCCACTGCAGTACGAAAACTCATTACCGGCCGCAGATCGAGACACTCGGCAAAGTCAGGAGCAGGCAAACCGCCGTACAGTACGATACCGGGTCGCACCAGATTGCACTCGGAGAACTGTTGCGAAAAAAGGGCGGCACTGTTACTTAAATGAATATACCGGGGAGTAAAACCGGCAGCACGGACCAGACTAAGGGCCCCGCGAAACAGGTCGGCCTGTTCGGCAGTAAAAGGATGGGTCGGATCGTCCGCCACGGCAAGGTGGGAGATCAGGCCGTCCATAATCAATCCCGGCAACTCGCCCAGCGCCGCCAGAGTTGCCGGCAATTCCTCGACACGAAAACCGAGTCGGCCCATACCGCTATCAAATTTAAGATGATAGGAAAGTCGCCGACCACCAGCCAACGCAAGTGCGTTGAGACGGCGCGCGGTCTCCATTTCGAAAATCACAGGTACCAGTTCATGGGCCAGCAACTCCGACTCCTGCCCGGGGTAGACCCCTCCCAACACCAGAATCGGGCGATTGACTCCAACCCGACGCAACTCTATCCCCTCTTCAACCATCGCCACCCCGAACAAATCAGCGCCGGCCTGCTGCAGGGCCGGAGCGACACGATCAGCACCATGGCCATAAGCATCGGCCTTCACCACCGCCAACAGCTCGCAGCCATCTCCGGCTTGGCGGCTAGCCTGACGAAAATTGTGCTGCAAAGCGGCCAGATCGATTTCAACATAGGTAGGGCGATATCCCTGGCAATGGTACATAGTGGCAAATTCCGTATTGAAGGATAAGCAGATGTATGAAGCGGAAAATGAAAAAGGAAATTTTAGTACGCCACTGCAAGGCTGTAAAGGACAAAAGTCGCCGCTACCTGCCCCTCGCCTTGACAAAATCGGCCCCCTTCCGATAAAGTTATGGCTACCGACAGCGGTAGCAAAATTCACCGCACACCGGAAAGATACGCTACAATGACAACACCGACAAACCGCTAGGGGTGTATCATACTGAGAGTTCTGCCAAGCGCGGAGCGACCCTTAGAACCTGATCCGGGTCATACCGGCGGAGGGAAGCGGCGACAAGAGCAGATTACCGTTTCTATCGTCACGTGTCCCGTAACTGGCCGTGACGTTTTCTATTTTAGCCTGCGGCGTAGCGCGTTCTCTTCAAATCCCGGCGGCAAACAAAGAAAGACGTCTAACCATGACTAGCAATGCAAAAGACAGACTGGCCGGCCTTTACCTCATCACTGACAGTTCACGGGGCGAACAGCTCTTTGCCAAGGTGCACGCAGCCTTGCAGGGCGGAACGGCCATCGTCCAGTACCGGGCCAAGGAGCGCTCTGCCGCTGAGCAACAGAACGAAGCCAAACAATTGGCCAACCTGTGCCGACAAGCCGGAGCCCTATTCATCATTAACGACAACCCCCATCTGGCCATGGACTGTCAGGCCGACGGCGCACATCTGGGCCAGCAGGATATGGCCATCGCCGAGGCCCGCACCCTGCTTGGCCCGGACAAAATCATTGGCACCTCCAACCGCACCGTTGAACAGGCGGTCGCTTCACAACAGGCCGGAGCCGACTACGTAGCCGTTGGCAGCATCTATCCCACCGGCAGCAAAAGCGATGCGGTGCATATCGGCATCGAAAGCGTGCGAGCCATTCGTCAAGCAATCAACATTCCTCTGGTAACGATCGGCGGCATTGACCGGAACAACACCGGTGAGGTCATCGCTGCCGGCGCCGATGCCATCGCCCTGATCTCGGCAGTCATGGCCGACCCCGCGCCAACCCTGGCGGCCAGGGAAATCGCCCTGCAGTTCAACCGTCGCCAACCGGTACCTCATGGCCGGGTGCTAACCGTGGCCGGTTCCGACAGTGGCGGCGGTGCCGGCATTCAAGCCGACCTGAAAACCATTACCCTGCTGGGCAGCTATGCCATGAGCGTCATCAC
>CAZKQY010000080.1:0-6241 GCA_964555005.1 uncultured Syntrophotalea sp.
TTGTTTGAGGGCAAGTCACCTCAATTTATGCTGCCTCAATAGTTGCTATCCGCCCCCAATCCAAATGTGTGGTTTGAGAGGTGCTGAATAGTTACATTCAGACAATAATTTCACAACGGACCAAGGGCATCGAAGTAACAAGTAAAATCAACCAACTTGCGAATATAGCTGTCAGTTCCATACATATACGCCTTTTGAACATCTCGCTCTTACCATAATAAGGTACACACTACCATCGGATAGTTGCTACGGTGGATGCGCAACAACCGCAGGGTAAAACCCTTCTCCTCCGGAGTGTTTTCTACCCTTCATTGAGCCCTCACAAAGTAAAAAAGAAGGCCGCCCCCTTACCCGCCTCGCCATTGGCCCAGACCTGGCCACCATGGCGATGAATGATCCGCTGTACCGTAGCCAGGCCGATGCCGGTCCCCGGAAACTCGTCGGCCCGGTGCAGTCGCTGAAAAACCCCGAACAACTTGTCGGCATAAGCCGGGTCAAAACCGGCCCCATTGTCCCGCACATAATAAGCCGATTCCATAAACGTACCGGTGTCTTCAAAAAAAACACCTTTTTCGATACCGAATTCGATTCGCCCCTGGTCACAATGCCCGGTAAACTTCCAAGCATTATCAAACAGGTTTTCCAGCACCACACGCAATAGACGGGCATCGCCTTCGGCGATGACACCGGGCTGCACCACGACCTCGACCTGACGCAGCGGATCGTTCTGCCGCAGTTCCTGAACCACCAACTCTGCCAGACCACTGAGATCGACGGGCTTGCGAATTATCTCGCCCCGAGTGATACGGGACAGGTAAAGCAGATCGTCAATGAGTTGGGCCATCCGCTGGGCCGCGCCTCGAACCCGCCGCAAAAACTCCTGACCTTCTTCGTCGAGTCGCTCTCCATAATCATCCAACAGCGCCTGACTGAAACCATCGATGCTACGCAGCGGCGCCCGCAGATCATGAGAAACCGAATAGACGAAAGCCTCCAGTTCCTGATTGGCCGCTTTAAGTTGCGCGGTCCGCTGCAGTACCCGTTGTTCGAGCCCCATATTGAGATGGTGTATTTCTTTCTGGGCCTGTTGATATTCGGTGATTTCCAGATGCAAACGGATATTGGTGTTTTGCAGGGCCTTGGCCTGCTTTTCCAAATCACCCTGAGCGGTGGCAAGATGCTCGGACATCTGGCTAAAGGCCCGAGTCAGGTCGCCAACCTCATCCACCGCATTCGATTGAGGCAGGGACTCCTGCCAATCGCCATGGCTGATCGCCAAAGCTGCTTCAGAAAGCTGTTGCACCGGGGCAACAATCGTCCTGGCGAACCAGGCGAAACCCAGCAAGCCGACAGGCAAGCCCACCAGAAGAATCAAGACCACTTGATTGAGAAAGGCATTGCGCTCTGCCAGCATCTCGGCGTTATCCACCGCCAGCACCACGGCCCAGTGCCATTCGGGAAACCCGGCATAATAGAGAAAAACCTTTCGGTTATCGTGTCCACATTCATGAAAACCGTTCCCAGTTCGAATTATCCCATTAAGACAAAAAGTGTCAAGGTACTTACTTTTCGCCAGTTGCGGCAAAAGCTGATTGGAGTCCAATTCGCTAAAGATCAGCATACGGCCGGATCGGCCATAACAATAATTTCGATATTTATCCAGAATATCGGCCTGGGCCCTGCGCACATAGCTATCGACAGAAGCCACACCACTCTCGGTCAGAACCTTATGAGCGTTGCTAATATCTTCCAGAACCTTGACAACCTCCGCCTTCATTAGCTTGCGGTTCATGCTGTAGGCCAGCCGCTCGATGGTAAGTACACCGGCCATGCTGATGGCAATGCCAACGGCAAGCAGAACGCCGAGGGCAAGCAGATTAAATTTGTATCTGAGCTTCATAAATCTATCGGCCCTCGGGCAAGGGTTCAGGGTCCTCTTTATAAACTTCCTTACCGATGACCTCTGCCGTCTGTAGCAGGGAGACCGGCAATACGAGACCGGCGGCCTTGGCCATCTTCAGATTGACCACCATATGGGCCAACCGGTTGCGAACCACAGGAAGATCGCCAGGCCGCGCACCGGCCAAAATTCGCAAAGCGGTGGTGGCGGCATACTGACCCTGCTCTTCGGGAATCTTGGCGATTGTCAACAAATTATAGGGTTTCATCCAAGGCAGAACCGACCCGGTCGGTACGGTGGTATGCGCTGCCACAAAGACTTCTGCCGCTGCGATATCCCAACCGGTGATACCGGAACTGTTTCTGAACAACAGCAGGTCAACTTCCTGCTGAGCCCGCAGAAAAGCCTGTTTAAATTCGGTAAAGGAGGGCACCAGATAGTATCGCAACTGGCCGTCGAAAAACTGCTTATTGTATTGATCCGCAACGATCCGCATAGTATGCACGTCTGCGCCCATTATACCGGCTCTGCTGCCTTTGGCCAAACGCCGCAGTTGTATGACCAGATCCTCGGCCATCTCGTCTTCGATCATGCCGGTCACGTTGCTGCAGGGAAAACCATACTTTTTAAGATCTTCATTCACGCCGCAGAATATCACCGGCAAATCTGTATCCTTGAGATAGGGCACCACCAGATAACGCTGGGCATGATCATCAGAAGCGATGACCACATCGGGTTGAAATTCATCAATGATCCTTTTCGCCCGACGGCCGGCCTGGCGATGAAAATCCTCTTCAAGGTGGCGCTTGGTGTCCATGTGGAAGACTTTCAGCTCCACACCGCTTCCATGCAACGCACTGCGAAGCCCCTTTTCAATCCCGAAACTCCATTCGTAATCGGAGTTGTAGGAATCGACCCAAAGAATTCTTTTGCCACGGTAGGAACTCTTGAGATCCTTTGCGCTATCTTCAGCCAATGACGTCGTAGCGATGCCGATAAAGAACATCACCAGCAGCAGCCCGTTCATAATACGCAACCCCATCAAACAGGCTCCTTTTGCAGCTCTAATCATACGAATTCCTTATGACAATAATCCATAGTCTACTTTTGCAATGCCTCTTGACCGATGACTTCCGCCGTTTGTAACAGCGACACCGGCAGTACGATCCCGGCGGCCTGGGCCATCTTCAGGTTGACGGTCAGCTGCGCCTCTTGATTTTGCACGACGGGAATCCCCTCGGGTCGGGTGCCGGCGAGAATGCGCAGCGACGTAGCGGCGGCATAGGCGCCCTGTTCTTCGGGAAGAATTACAAGACTGAAAATGACAAACTTCCGCATCCAGGAATTCACCGAACCGGTGGGGATACGGGTCTGCTCAACGAGAAAGCTTTCCGCTACACGGTCCTCCCAGTCCTGAATGCTGGCATTGTGCAGACACAGCATGTCGACCTCCCGCTGAGCCAGAAGAAAGGCCTCCTGAAACTCGGCTACGGTACGCACCATATAGGTCTTCAACCGGTGACCAAATATCTGATGATAATACTCGTTGACAATTCGCGCCGACTCCGTGTCGTCGGCAATCATGCCGATACGCTCGCCAGCGGCAAAAGCGCGCATTAACCGCACCAGGGATTCAGCTAAGTCGACCTCGCGCATGCCGGTTACGTTGCGGCAGGGATAGCCGTACTCGGCCGGGTCGTGATTCACCCCGCAAAAGACCACCGACAAATCGGTATCCTTGAGGAAAGGTTCCACCAGATACTTCTGGGCATTGTCGTCGGAAGCGATGACCAGATCGGGTCCGAATTCCTCGATCTGCACTTTGGCCAGACGCCCGGCCTGACGGCCGTAAGCCTCTGAGCGATTGCGGTTGGTATCCATATGCCAGACCTTCAGCTCCACGCCGCTGCCGGCCAGACCCTGCTCAATACCGCGGCCGACACCGTCGGTCCATGCGTAGCCTTCGTGGTAGGAGTCGATCCAGAGAATTTTCTTGCCCCGATAGGCCCCTGCCAAATCATCGGCAGCGTCTGCAGCCAAACCCACACTACAAAAAAGCCCATTCAACAGCAAGCAAACCACCAACATCCACCGCAACATCAAGGTCCCCCCTTAGAACATCCTTTCTTAAGCTAACACTCCTCAATCGATCAGTGCAGCGCCTCCTGTCCGATAACTGTAGCCGCCTCGAGGGTTTTCAGTGGAAAAGTTATTCCAAGGGCCTGAGCCATGCGCAGATTGACGGTCAACTGCCCCCGTTCGTTATATGCCAGAGGGATGTCCGCCGGGCTTGTGCCAGCCAGAATCTTGAGGGCGGTCCTGGCCGCCCATTCCCCCTGTTCCTGAGGTTCCTTGGCGAGGGTAACCAGCACAAAAGGCGCCATGAAGGGGTTGTGAGAGCCAGTAGGAATTCGCACATGCTCGGCGATAAACTTCTCTGCGACAGCAGGATCCCAATCAGCAATGCCTGCGTAGTTGTAAATATAGAGCATATCGACCTCGCTCTGCATCTGCAGAAAAGCCTGTTTGAACTCGCCCAGGCTGCGCACCAGACGGGGCTTCATATGCCCGTCAAAAAAACAGTGATTGTAATACTCGACAATCTTCCGCTCGGTAAACACGTCCCCGCTTAAATAACCGATGCGCCGCCCCTTGGCATAGCGGGACAGATGCTTTATCTGGGCCTCTACCAGATCCAGTTCAACCATCCCGGTGACGTTGCGAGCGGGAAGCCCGTAGGCCGAAGCGTCCCAGTTGACACCACAAAACACTACCGGCATTTCAGTATCTTTGAGGTAAGGTACCACCAGATAATTGACGGCGTTATCGTCTGAGGCGATCACCAAATCTGGATAAAAAGTCTCGATTTCTGCCTTGGCCCTTAAGGCAGCACCTCGCTTCTCGCTTTCAGAAGAGCGCCGTTTACTATCCATACGCAGGATGCGAAGTTCTACGCCGCTGTTCTGCAACTCGTAACGAATGCCCCGCTCGATGCTAGCAGACCACTCATAAGGGGGGTGGTAGGAATCGACCCAAAGAATCTTTTTGCCCGAGAAAGGCGCACGGGCGGGAGAAACCGATTCATCGGCCTGCGACACGCCACAAAGCAGTATGGTCACCAGACAGACCCACAGAATCATCCATATCCGGAACAACTGTTTCACCAATCTTCCGTACATCTTCCAAAGCATAGGCCATCCCTAAAACAAGGTTTTTTGCCCCTCCATTCATCCCTAACAATAAAACAATAATTTATGATTGCCTAGAAAATACAACCTAAATGTCCACTATTACAATACCTTAAACCGTCCCGACTAATGTTTTGCCCTGGCAAAAAAACCCGGCATGCGTAAAACGATAACGTCCCGAAAACTAAAAAATCCAACCAATGACCAAAGTCCAAATTATTTTTGCTGTTTATGCTGTTTGAGGCCCGTTTTTCGAGAATTTGAGATTCGATTCCAAAGGTAATCGCCACGCAGATAAACAACACAATCAGCCTGTAGAGGGCAGTCACGGCAGAGCGGTTTAGTACGGCAATATTGTTTGCACTGTTCGACAATCAGGGCATGATATTCATTAAATAGTTCGCTATTATGCGGCAAGTGAGTCATGAACATCTGCCGGATTTGCTCATAGGATTCCTTTCCCTGTAGCAGACCTAGCCGCCCGAACAGGCGGCGGGTATAGGCGTCGACCACAAAGGAAGGCCGATGGCCGGCATAAAGCAGGATGGAATCGGCCGTCTCCGGCCCTACCCCTTTGCAGCGCAGCAGTTCATCCCGTACTTGTTGCAGGGAGCCGCTCAACATGGCGTCCAAGTCGCCAGCATAGTGATTTATGAGATGATTGGCGAATAACTGCAGGCGTTCAGCTTTCTGGCGGAAAAACCCGGAAGGACGAATCAGCGCCTCAAGTCGCAATCGATCGATCTGCGCCAGGTTATCCGAAGTAAGGGGGATCTCATCCTTAAGGGCGGTAATAGCGATTTCAACGTTGCGCCAGGCCGTATTCTGGGTCAGGATCGCCCCGACCATCACCTCAAAAGGGCTATCGGCCGGCCACCAATGCAAGGCTCCGAAATGAGTCAACAAAAGATTGAAGATATTATTCAAACGTTCAATCAGTGGTTCTGCCATCATCTCCATTCTGCTTCCCTGCAAATCAACCATGCAACCGGGCCCGGGCCAGAACGGCCACCGCCACCTCACCGGCACCGCCATCCATCAGTACACGACTGCACTCCCGGGCGGTGGCACCGGTAGTCATCACGTCGTCGATCAACAATACCCGCTCGCCTTGTAGCGGCCGGCTCAAAGCAAAGGCGTCTCGCAGATTACG
>CAZKQY010000081.1:0-9516 GCA_964555005.1 uncultured Syntrophotalea sp.
TAACTAATAGGAAAAAAACGTCTCTCTGTCAAGCCATTAATCCCCTCACCAACGAAGCAAACAAGTCACAAAAAGATGCTCATGGCGATTTCGTCACAATCAGGAAACTTGGGGCACTTGACACAATCGCTCCAGATCTTTTGCGGAAGCTCGGATTTCTCGATATATTGGAAACCCATTTTCTCAAAAAAGACCGGCTGGTAAGTCAGGGCAAAAACCTTCTTCAGGCCCAACTCCCGCGCCTCTTCGAGACAGGCTTGTACCAGCTGCCGGCCAATTCCCTTTTTCACCTGAGTTTCGGCAACGGCCAGAGAGCGCACCTCCGCCAAATCCTCCCAACAGATCTGCAAAATAACCGTTCCCAAAATCTCGCCAGCAACCTCATAAACATAAAACGCACGAATTCGCTCATAAATATCGGGTAGCGAGCGAGACAGCATCAACTCCCGCTGGGCATAGGTAATCAATAACTTATGAATGGCTTTGGCGTCGGGTATGCGTGCTTTACGAATAGCCATCTGCTAACTTTCCCTTGATGTGTTTATAGTGAACACGGCCAGATCAAAACTATATCTGGGAGGCCGATTGAGCGATAATCTCGCGAGCATGTTCCAAAGTTCGTTCTGTGACCTGGGCTCCGCCCAGCATGCGAGCCATTTCTTCGATGCGTTCTTCGCCTTCGAGATGCACCAGGCCCGTACAGGTACGACCATCCCGCTCCTGTTTTTCCACCCGATAATGATGATCGGCAAAAGCCGCCACTTGGGGCAAATGAGTAATACAGAGCACTTGCGCCCCCTTGGCAATAGCCTGCAATTTTTGACCAACGGCGCTGGCCGCCACCCCGCCGATGCCTGCATCGACCTCATCAAAAATCAACGTAGCGATATGGTCAGCGCCCGGTGCGGCTCGACGCAGGGCCAGCATAATACGCGACAATTCGCCGCCCGAAGCGATCCAGGCCAAGGGCTTGGAATCTTCACCCAGATTGGCGGCTAGATAGAACTCGCCTCTTTCCAGCCCGCCCGGACCCGCTTGAGGCAAGGCAAAAAGACGCATCTCGAACTGTGCCTTAGGCATGGCCAATTCGGCTAACTCCCCTTCAACGGACTGCCGCAAGGCCTCGGCAGCTACCCGTCGCTGCTCAGAAATACTATCGCCCTGCTGCTGCAGTTGCAGTCGCCCCTGTTCGAGACGCTTGGCCAACTCCTCTCTGGTGGCATCGGCATGGGCCAAAGCTTCACTCTCACCAGCAATTTCGTCCCGATAAGCCAGCAGACCTTCGATGGTGCCAGCGTACTTGCGCTTTAAATCGGTCAACTGCGCCAAGCGCTTCTCCACTTGGTCGAGACGAGCGCCGTCGAAAGAAACCTTACCGGCATAGCTGCGCAACTGTTCGGCAACATCTTCCAGCAGATACAAAGAAGAACGCACCGACTCAGCCAGGGGCAATAACTGGCCATCAATAACCGCACTGTTTTCAAGTTCGGAGGCGACAGCATCCAGGTGGGTGCAGACCGCCTGTTCAGCTCCGTACAGGGTCTCGTAACCCGTAAAGGCAGAACGAGACAACCGCTCGCCATGCTGCAGCAGAGAACGTTCAGCGAGCAATTCATCGTCTTGTCCGACCTGCAGATCAGCCTCCTCGAGTTCGCGCAGCTGAAAGCTCAGCAGATCCAAACGCTGCAAGCGACCAGCTTCGGCTGTCTGCATTATATGTAGTTCCTGGGCCAACTGCTGAATCTCGTCATAGCAACGCCTGTAGGCAGCCAACTGCAGTTGCAAGCCGGCAAAGCTGTCGAGGAAGGCCAGATGGCTGTCCGCCCGCTGTAGGCCTTGATGCTCATGCTGACCGTAGATATTCATCAACAAACTGGTCAAAGGCTGCAACTGGGCCAGCTTAGCCAAATTACCGTTGATAAAAATCTTATTACGGCCATTGCGATTAACCACCCTCTTGATCAGCAATTCGTCTTCATCTTCGAACCCACCGGCGGCCAGAGCCCCGCGCACTGCCGATTGCCCATGCAAATCAAAGACAGCTTCCACCACAGCTTCTTCGCTTCCGGTGCGGATCAGATCTACTCGTGCCCGATCACCAAGCAACAAAGCTACCGCATCGATAATAATCGACTTTCCAGCACCGGTTTCCCCGGTCAAAACATTGAACCCGGCAGAAAAACCGACCTCCAGAGCATCGATAATTGCAAAATTTCTGATATGGAGATTCGTCAACATGGCTCTTCTCCCAAAAGCGCCTCTAAAGTTTATCGTTCGCCCCAACCCAGCTTGGTACGCAACACTTCAAAATAATCTCTGGAGGGACTATCGACCAACGAAATACAACGCCGGGCCTTGCAAACCTGAATCAAATCGCCGGCCCGCAACTCAATCGCCACCTGGCCATCGGCGGTAAAGATCACAGGCTCATCCTTGCATTTAACCTCGATCCGAATGGTGGCATCGTCAGAAACAATCAGTGGCCGATTAGCCAGCATATGCGGACAGATAGGCGAAATTACAAAACAGTGCAACCCCGGCGAAATAATCGGACCACCGGCGGAAAGATTATAGGCCGTAGAACCTGTAGGTGTAGCAATAACCAGGCCATCGGCCTTAAAAGTCGTCAGGTAGGCATCATCGACCCAAACTTCCATATCCAGAATACGGGCGATCGCCCCCTTATTAAGAACAACATCATTAAGCACCCGAAATCGCTTAAATTCCTGACCGGCACGCAGGATAACAGCTTCCAGCATCATGCGCTGAGAAACTGTGAAATCACCCTGCAGAACCCTTTCCAGGCAGGGGAACATCTCATCCTGAGTAATTTCAGTCAAAAAACCGAGACTACCCAGGTTAACCCCCAGGACAGGAATATCCCTATCACTATTTTGCCGAGCTACCTGTCGGGCAACGGAAATCAGCGTGCCGTCGCCACCGAGGACCACAATCAAATCGACCATGGCCGGAATTTGCCACCGCTCATACCCCGGACCCTGCCCAGGCAACTGACGGGCCAATGCTTCTTCTGGAAAAACCTCCAAACCCCGCTCGACAAGCCAGTCAATCGCTTCGGCGGCAACACGCACTGCATCAGGATGACTGCATTTGGCGTAAATTCCAATCCCTTTCATATCTTCCCTTTCCTCCGCTCTCGGCATGCCGCCATAATTAACACAGCCCACCGAACAAAGTCCATCACTTTCAACAACTTATAGCAAAACCAGCTTGTCGCTAACCACCCCATTGTGCTAGAGTCGACACGCCCCCCCACCAAACCATTACTTGGGACTACCATGGATCTCTTTGAAACAAACCAGGAACCCAATTCAGCCGCCCCCTTGGCTGAGCGTATGCGCCCCAGAACCTTGGAGGAAATGGTTGGCCAAGAGCATCTTCTCGGGCCTAACAAAATACTTCGCCGACTAATCGAAACCGACCAGCTCTCCTCGGCAATCTTCTGGGGCCCCCCTGGCACAGGTAAAACTACCCTGGCTCAAGTTATCGCCAACAGCACTAGTAGCCGCTTCGTATTTTTTTCCGCCGTCCTGCAGGGAGTTAAAGAGATTCGCGAATTGGTTAAACAGGCCCGAGAAGAACGGGCCTACCACAGTCGCAAAACCCTGTTGTTCGTCGACGAAATTCATCGCTTCAATAAAGCCCAGCAAGACGCTTTTCTACCCTACGTGGAACGGGGCGATATCATCCTGATTGGCGCAACCACTGAAAATCCGTCCTTCGAAGTAAATTCCGCCCTGCTCTCTCGCTCGCGCATCCTGGTCCTGCACGCCCTGGATTCAACACAGATCGAAATCATACTAAAACGTGCCCTGGAAGACCCGAGAGGCCTCAATGGCCGCCACCAAGACACCACTCAAGAGGCGCTCTCCTTTCTAGCGGAACAAGCCCACGGCGATGCCCGAGCCGGCCTCAACGCCCTGGAGCTGGCAGCAGCCCTAACCGGTAAGGGGGCCATCACCCTGCCGGCCGTCAAAGAAGCTCTGCAGAAACAGGGACTACGTTACGACAAGGGCGGCGAGGAGCACTATAATGTGATTTCCGCGTTCATCAAAAGTCTGCGCGGCTCCGACCCCGATGCGGCTCTCTATTGGCTGGCCCGCATGATCGAGGCGGGTGAAGCCCCCCAATTCATCACCCGGCGAATGGTCATCTTCGCCGCAGAAGACATCGGCAACGCCGATCCCCGCGGACTGCAAATCGCCCTGACGGCACAACAAGCCGTTCACTTCGTCGGTATGCCAGAGGGTCGCATCCCCCTGGCACAAGCCGCCACCTACCTGGCTTGCGCCCCCAAAAGCAACGCCTCTTACCGCGGCATCGACCAAGCCCTGGCAGAAGTTCGCCGTAGCGGCGCCTTGCCGGTCCCGTTGCACCTGCGCAACGCCCCCACCAAACTAATGAAAGATCTCGACTACGGCAAAGACTACCGCTATCCCCACGACTATAATGATGGACACACGATGCAAGATTATCTGCCAGAGGAACTGCAAGGACGCAGCTATTACCAACCGACCGAACGAGGCTATGAAAAAACGATGAACGACCGACTGCGCAGCCTGAAAAATCTGCCCTTACCATCAGCGAGCACCCCGGATAGAAACACCACCCCGAAAAATCCGGCCCAGCCCCACGAGACCAAGAATCAGAACGATTGAGCTTGCCCCCTCCCCCGCCCGAGGGAGCCCTATACGGCAAAGAACCCATACCGCCGGATTAAATATACTCGGAAAATAAGCAAACCCCTTCATTTTTCACCATAATTTACAAATTCTATACTTGAACAAATCACTTCCCTATGATAGAGAATTAGACGAATTTCTTAACCTTCCAAATCCGTCATCACTGTTATGTAATTTCATTGCGTTTTCCCAGACAAGGCTCGCTCAATATGGCCTCATCCATTTTGCGGGAAATTGCCAAAACAAAGATGGGTCGTTTCTGTATGGAATCCTGCAAAGGGACTATTCAAGACGCACAACAACAGTCGGAAGCCGGCAACTCCGCCCAAGACGCAACTCCCCCCCAAACACTTCGTCTTAAGCAACTAATCAACAAAATCAACTATATTCACTTTCTTGACAGCACCATCACCGCTTGCTTCCGCCATAAGCGCTACGACACAAGCCTTTCGCTGTCTGTAAAGCCACAGCCCTGCATAGATGAAAAGTTGATTTGTAACTGGGAAAACGTCAACGATCTTGAAAGGAAGTTGCACTCTTACGATTTTCAACACCTACTAATAAACGACGGCCAAAAGACACTGCTGATCACCCCGAAGATTGTTGAAATCAACATTAACAAACTATGCTTTTCTTTGCCGAAGGAATTTACGGAACTAAATTCTCGAAAAATGCGCCGGTATCCCTGCGCTAATACCATTGCCAACCTGATTCAAAATGGAAGCAGTTTCAAGGGCACTCTAATCGAGTTCAGCGCCACTTCTCTGCACGTTCAAGTGCAAGCAACTCCACCGCAAACCTTTCAGTGGCTAAACCATAAATCGCCTGCCACCCTGGTCCTTTCGCGCCAAGGCGAATCAATCTATTCGACCGAGTGCAACATCATGAAACAGTCCTGTGGTCAGCAAATGCAGTCCATAGTGCTGACCCCGACCAATGACCGAATATTTAAATTTAAGCCCAAAAAGCATCGCAGCACGCGCCACCAACTAAAACCTTCACCTAGTATCAATTTCAGACACCCATTGACGGACAAATGGGTTGATCTTGAAGTTGATGATCTCTCAGGGTCGGGCCTTTCCGTGTCAGAGAATGCTAAAAATTCTTCATTACTGCCAGGCATGATCATTCCAGAGCTCGCGCTGGCTTTCGCCAACAGCGACAGCCTGCTATGCAAGGCTCAGGTTGTCTATCGCATCCAGCCCGGCGAATCAAGCCAGCTAAATGCCGTTAAATGCGGAATCGCCTTTCTCGACATGGGAATTGAGGAACAAACCCGCCTGCTGGCCATTCTCTATCAGGCGGAAAGCAAAAACTCATACCTGAGCAATCGAATCGACATTGACGCTTTATTTAAATTTTTCTTTGATTCTGGTTTTATCTATCCGGAGAAATATCTTCATCTTAAATCAAACAAGACCGCATTCAAAAAAACCTACCAAACTCTTTATGAAAAAAAACCTAACCTTGCCAGACATTTTATTTATCAAGACAATGGGAAAATTCTGGCTCACATGTCCATGATCCGGTTCTATCGCAACGCCTGGCTAGTTCAACATCATGCCTCCAGAAAGACTGAGACCAGAAAAGGTGGTCTATCTGTCCTAAGCAATGCTAGCCGCTATGCTAACGACACCTATCATCTTTATTCAGCACACCTTGATTTTCTTTTTTGCTATTTCCGCAGTGACAACCGCTTTCCCCGACGAATATTTGGTGGCGCAACAAAATATATTGATAATCCAAAAGGTTGTTCAATTGACAGCTTTGCCTATTTCCACTTCAAAAAGTCATTCAGCAAAGACTGGCACATCTCCAACCACTGGAGCTTCAACCGCACCAACATTGAAGAACTTCAGGAACTAAAACGTTTTATCGACTATTCATCAGGCGGCCTAATGGTATCTGCCTTAGATCTCGATTCGATTTGTCACAATAAGTCTGAGTTATTCAACGAATATCGATCCCTAGGCATGGTCCGGGAACAACATCTTTTTTCTCTCAAAATCAAAGGTGCCCTCAAAGCAATAATCATTATAAATCTCTCAGACTCCTTCCTGAACATGTCTGACCTAACCAACTGCTTCAAAATAATTGTTATTGACCCGGAATACTTCACACGCGATATTCTGTTTTTGATGTTATCTATATTATGTATAAAATTCGGCATAGATTCTATGCCATCTCTAATCTACCCAACCAGCGTAGCTGCAACAATGAACGTTCCGATAGAAAAGATTTATAATCTATGGATACTAAACATGCAACATATGGACAGCTATTTCGATTTTTGTGGTAAGATCATTCCAAACTTTGGTATTGCACCCTCTGCTCTTTAGGTTTGAAGTATATGAAAACCAAAGAAACTACTAATAAACAACTATATAACAGCCGACTAATAGACAACTATTTAAGGCTTATCAAGAAAAAATACCCTGAAACTGACCTCAACGACCTGTTAGATTATGCCGACATGAAGCATTACCAGGTTGCAGATCAAGCTCATTGGTTCACACAGAACCAGATAGATCGATTTTACGAAAAACTTGTTCAACTAACAAATAACACAAACATCGGCAGAGAAGCGGGCCGTTATGCCGCATCACCTGATGCTCTCGGAATCATGCGCCAATATGTTCTCGGCCTGGTTGGGCCTGCCAACACCTTCAAACTCATTGGCCAGGCAACAACAAAACTTACCAAATCTTCGATTTACACATCTGAATCACTTGCCCCAAACAAAGTAAAAATCACAGTAACACCACACAAGAATGTCGCAGAAAAACAATTTCAATGTGAAAACCGTATTGGCTTCTGGGAAGCTGTTGTCACTATGATGGGCTATAAAATGCCAACAATTGAACATCCGGAGTGTCTTTTCAAAGGGGACCCATGTTGCACTTATATTGTTTCCTGGGAAAAAACACTTAGTGTCATTCTCAAAAATATTCGGACTTATTTAAACGTCGTCTTGTTACCTACGACGTTCTTATTTTTCATTTACAATTCTCATATTGCGCTAAATTTCGTCCTACCTTTAATGATTTTAACTTTTTTAGCTCTTTCTCTCTTCATAGAAAAAAGAGAGAAAATTGAAATACTAAGAAACATTGGGGACATAAGAGATTCTACAGATCAACTGATGGATCAAGTAAACAGAAATTACAACAACGCTTTGATGGCAAATGAAATTGGCCAAGCCATAAGTAACCAGGCTACCTTTATAAATTTGGAACAATCGATAGATTCCTCCAGCAATGTCGACGGCATACTAACAGAGGTAGTCCAAATACTGCAAAAACGGCTGGACTTTGATCGTGGATTCATTCTTCTGGCCACCCCAGACCGCACCAAGTTGGCCTTTCGAGCGGGATACGGTTATTCTGAAAAGCATCAAGCCCTGCTAAAAAAAACGGCCTTCCATCTAGACAATCCTCAATCCAAAGGCATGTTTGTTGTAGCGTTTCACAGACAAGAACCTTTTCTTATCAACGACCTGAGTGAATTGAGTGACAATCTTTCCCAACGCAGTCTGATGCTGGCAAAAGCCTTAGGTGTGCACTCGTTTATTTGCTGTCCCATTATTTGTGATGGTGAATCTATCGGCATCCTGGCGGTGGACAACCTCCGCAGCAAACGTCCGCTTCTGCACAGCGATCTGACCCTGCTGATGGGTATCGCCCCGGTTATCGGCATCAGCATCCGCAATGCAGATCTGCTAAGTGCCCGTCGCAGACAATTTCACAACATCCTCCAGGTATTGGCTTCGTCCATCGATGCCCGTGATCCCATGACCGCCGGTCACTCGGAAAAGGTTACCGAGTATGCCTTGGGCATCTGCCAGGAGCTTGAACAGCCCAAAGATTTTTGTGAAATGATCCGTGTGGCTTCTTTGCTTCACGACTACGGCAAAATAGCGGTCCCCGATGCCATCCTTAAAAAACCCGGACGGCTTTCTGTCGAAGAATACACAATCGTCAAGACCCATTCGGAGAAAACCCGAGAGATTCTTGATCAAATCAATTTTGAAGGAATTTATCATTGCGTTCCTGAAGTCGCTGCAGGTCACCACGAAAAACTCGACGGCACTGGCTATCCGAACGGCCTTAAAGGGGATCAAATTCCCTTTGGGTCAAAAATCATTGCCGTCGCCGACTTTTTTGAAGCGATTACGGCCAAACGTCATTACCGTGAACCTATGCCCATCGAAGTCGCCTTCCAGGTTCTGAGAGAAGAGGGGGGAGCCCACTTTGAGGAAGAAATCATCGAGGCCCTGATTCGCCACTTTGAGAAGAATCATGCCCAAGACTTTAAAGATCGATGGGAAGACCTTCAAATACCCGAGCGTATTAGCTTGCGAGTACCCTGCAAAGCTCCAATCTCCTACATCATAGACGGTTCACTCGTAGCAGGCACCAGCGCCGACATCAGCGCTAAAGGCATTTTTATTGAAAGCGAACGAGACATGAATGAGGGTGAAAAAATTCAACTTTCGTTTGCACTCCCCAACCTCGATTCCGAAATATATAAAACCTGTGGACGCGTAGCCTGGGTTAACCACAAAGGCATGCCGCGCAAACGCGGACTTCCCATAGGCTTCGGTGTAGAATTTCTCGACCTCAACAAAAAAACCTTTGACGCCGTACTCAGCTATGTTATCACCAACCACCTTCCCGTCTTTACAAATCTAAGCTGCTAAACTGGTTACTTACCGAATCGAGTAGGGTGAGGTGAGCAATGAAGCAGGCTCACCTCATCCCTCTCACAGAACCGTGCGTACGGGCCTCGTACACGGCTCCTGCCCATTCTTCTC
>CAZKQY010000082.1:0-4569 GCA_964555005.1 uncultured Syntrophotalea sp.
AGAGGCCGGATATACGGCAGCAATCTTGTCCCTGTCATCAAGTTACAAAACCCTTGCAAAAGGGGGGGGAGACCATATACGGACTTGACGGGCCGAAACAAAAAATTGGCTGTTTGAGGCAAAATTTTAGAGAATTTGAGAACGAATAGCAGGGCTATTTAGCGAAAATTGTTGGAAATATGGGCCGGTCAGGCGATTTTGCAGTCGGTTCATGGTAAGTCTGACAGGTTCCTAGCCTGGTCCGATCCCGGACTAAGAATTTTCGGTTTCCTGAGGGACCGTCTCCACATCGTACCAATCGATCTTGCGCGTCAGGTACATCACGATGGCGAGAATAATCAATAGTCCGACACTTCCCATAATAAGGGCATAATCCTCAAGCTGCAGAACGATAAACAGGTAAGAATAAAGGATCGTCAGCAAGCCGAAGATCGTCAACGCAAACCTTGAATTAGGCACGATGGCTTTCGCATACCCGGAAATAATGCAAGTAACGGCCAATGCGGACAGAATATAGGCAAAGTTGAAACGCAGGTGCTCGGACAATGACAATACAAGCGTATAAAAAATAAGAACCGCCATCCCGACGAGAATGTATTGAATGGGATGCACTCTTCGCTTGTTGATAATTTCAGAGAAGAAGAACGCTGCAAAAGTAAACATCAGGAACATAATGGAATATTTGGCGAGTCTCGTCGATTTCTGGTAGATATCCGCTGTCAGGATTAATTTTAGCCCGAATGCCGATGGCGGAACCTTATAGTGAGATCCTTCCCAGAATTGCGGGTAGTTTCTGTTTAGATGCAAGACCTTCCATTGGGCGGAAAACCCGTCTTTGGTCACTTCGCGGTCAGCCGGAAGAAACGCGCCGTTAAAGCTAGGCGACGGCCAGCTTGAACTAATCTTGACCGTATTAGACTCGGCAACGGGGATAAGGCTCAACTGTTCGCTGCCGTTCAAATCCAAATCAAAGGAAAAACTATTGAGCCCATTCGGCGCCAGAGGGCCGACCAAGGTGCTGACCCCGGCCTCGGCAAGATCGGTGGTTTTAAGTCCGGGATTGGCCTGAAAGGCGCCATCGTTAAATTTTATCTCGATTGTGTCCTGTATGCCGCGCATATCGCTTATACCAAGGGACAAACAGGCCTTGCCCCAGAGGATGTTTTTGGGATCGATGTTCAACTGGCTGGTTGGCGGCACCTTGAAGTTCCCTTGAAAGGTGAGTTTGACATTGTAGAGCACCGCCTCAAACAAGCTGCGATAACGCACCTCGGGGTTCATCACGCCCTTAACATCCAGAGTTTCAGGTAAAAGATGCAGATAGTTCAGATTGGATTGTGTCTTCCCTTGGTTGTCCTTGAAAAAGGTCCTGAAGGGGACGGTAATAAACGGCCCGGTGATCGTCTGGCTGTCTCCCCATTTATTGCTAATCTCCGTCACCACCGAGTCGCGTCGGGACTGCCTTTCGCGGATCAGGCCCTTGATCATGCCGGCTGGTATGAGCAATAGCAGGATCAGAAAACCCACTGAAAGTATTTTAAGTGTGATCGATCGCCTAATATAATTCGTGGTCTTTTTGATCAGGTCATGATCACTTATCATTGGGTTACTCCTAAGCTGGAACCGGTGCCGCTGCAAACTGGTGAGCCATAAAAAACAGCCAACCAGATCGTTAGTCCCTCCTGGTTGGTGGCCAATACCTTGTGTTTGGAATGGGCAGGGATATTGAGGTAATCTCCTTTGTTCAGAACCACTTGATTGCTATCCTCAAAGAGAATAGAACCGCAACCCTCAAGAACGATCACCCATTCGTTTTCATCCTGATCGTACCAGCCGACCTCGGGTGAAGCGTGACCTTTGGAGATGATCCTTTCGATCCGCACCTGGGATGTTCGCACGATGTCCTCAAATAGTTCATGGGAGATGTCTGCGGGTAACGCGTTAAATATATTCCCTGTCATATTTTGCCCTTAGTTAGGGTCCATCCGGAAACTCTGGTGCCGTTTTCATATAGAAAAAGGGCCGTTTCCGGATGAAAACTAGGCAATCTGCCCACTATAGAGTGGGACAGGCACCTTCTTGGCCACGGGTTTCTTCGTGGGTTTCAATACAGATTATGGGGTAGTGGGAATCAATGAGTATTCCGAGATCGTTGAAACGGTCCGCGGCTTATCCTGAAAGAAATGTTATTGCACTTCCAAATGAGCGCTTGAAGCCTAGCGTACGAAATTTTGGTAGGAATGATCAAGAAAAAGCTCAATAAACATGCCAACCGAAGAATGTTAAAATAACGAGGTCGTGACAGTTGATGGGTTTTGTATGGACGGTATTTTGAAAAATATGCAGATGAGTGCCACGGTTCACCCCGGCCAGGGCGGTCTGCGGGAAATGATCACCCTGGCTTTGCCCATGGTCATCTCCCAAGGCTGTGAAACCGGGCTTATTTTCACCGACCGGGTGTTTCTGTCCCGCCTCGGTCCGGTGACAATGACCGCGGCCATGGCCGGAGGCCTGACCGCCTTTATGATGATGACCTTTTTCATCGGCCTGACCGGTTACGTAACCGCCCTGGCGGCGCAATACCTGGGGGCCGGGCGCAAGGACGGTTGCGCCCTGGTGCTCAGTCAGGCGGTGCTGCTCGCGCTACTGGCCGCACCCCTGATCCTGGCGGCGCGACCGCTGGCCCACTCCTATTTTCAGTTCATGAACTTGCCGGCACAGCAGGTGGCGCAGCAGCAAATCTATTTCGACATCCTGCTTTACGGGTCCATCCTGGTTCTGCTGCGCAACAGCTTGAGTAATTTTTTTTCCGGCATCGGCCGAACCCGGGTGGTGATGTTCTCCGCCATGACCGCCATGGTGGTCAACGTTGTCGCCAACTATGTGCTGATTTTTGGCAAGCTCGGTTTGCCCGCCCTCGGCCTGCGAGGCGCTGCTTACGGTACCTTGCTGGGTAGCTTCTGCGGCCTGCTGGTGCTGCTGGCCACCTACCTGGGGCGCGAAAATCGCTGTGAATACCAAGTTTTTGCGGCGCTACGCTTCGATCGCGTGGTCATGAGCAAGCTGTTGCGTTACGGGTCGCCGGCCGGGGTGGAGCTGTTTCTCAACCTGCTGGCCTTCACTTCAATGATCATGATCTTTCATGGTCACGGTCTGATGACGGCCACGGCGGTCACCATCGTCTTTAACTGGGACCTGGTTTCCTTTGTGCCGTTACTGGGTATCCAGATCGGCGTGGTCAGTCTGGTCGGACGTTACCTGGGAGCCGGCCGAGCGGATATTGCCGAACGCGCCACCCGCTCCGGGCTTAAAATGGCCTGCACCTACTCGCTGGTAATCCTGGTGTTGTTCGTGTCTCTGCCGGAGAAATTGACTGCGGTTTTCGAACCCAGCCAGGCCAATGCCCTCTTCACTCAGGCCGCACCCCTGGCGACCAGCATGCTGCGCCTGGCCGCCTTCTATGTCCTGGCTGATGCGGTCATCGTCGTTTTCGCCGGCGCTCTGCGTGGCGCGGGCGATACTTTCTGGGCCATGTGCGCCTCGGTAACCCTGCACTGGCTGCTGGTGCCGGTGCTGGCCCTGTTTCTCAATGTGCTGAACTTGCCGCCTCTGGCAGCCTGGCTGGCAATCGTTGTCTTTATTCTCATTTTCAGCGGGATTTTTTACCTGCGATATCGCAGTGGCAAATGGAAGACCCTGGCCATGGTGCGGGATGGTAGCTAGCCGATAATCCGGCGGGGATTGCGTTGTTGCTTCACTGACGGAGGCTTATTGAGTCTTATTATGCCACCTGCTTATGTGCAAGGCGGATGATGAATTCAAGGTTGGGGTTGCATGAAAAAATGACAGCGATAACTTACCATCATTGCAAACCCGACACTATTGCCTCCTGCTCATCACAGCGCCTGCATATAGACTTCCTCGGCGATTTTATGAAATACTTGTGGTTCGTTGTGCACACGATAATGACGTGAAACTATAATGCATTCGTAAAAATTTACAGGATGGCTAAGCAAAAATTCCGTTCCACAAGGCCAGGGGTGTTTTTTCAGCGGTGAAGGCATACATCTACTGAAAAAACACAGTAGGCAAACTTTTTTTGCGACGCTATCAAACCATGGCAGAGCCATACGCCTGTGCGCTTTTCATCAACAGTGTGGTCGCAAAGGCTGCCATACTTGGGGAGTACGTCATCATGGCAAAGCATATCATCGAAGAGGCAAGGCGCTGCCTGCAATGTAAAAAGCCTCTTTGTACAAAAGGGTGCCCAAATCAAACGGCCATCAGCGACATGGTCCGCCTGCTTCTTGACGGAAAAATGAAAGAAGCGGGCAAGATGCTGTTTGACAATAACCCGTTGTCGGTCATTTGTGCCAGCATCTGTCCGCACGAGAAGTTTTGTGAAGGACACTGTGTACTGGGCCGCAATAGCTCCCCTGTGCAAATCAGTGATATCGAATATTATATCTCCAGCTACTATCTTGATCAGTATGTACCGGAAAAACCAGCCGTTCGTCGTGATGGACGCATAGCCATTATCGGCTCCGGTCCATCCGGGCTTACCGTGGC
>CAZKQY010000083.1:0-2820 GCA_964555005.1 uncultured Syntrophotalea sp.
ATTTTTATTTTTATAATTTTATCTATTGGCGCAGTCTTTGGCGGCCATATCGCTTTTCAAATTGTCCCGCTATCCTTCGCCACCCTTTATGGCTTAGCAATGGCACCAGGGGCCTTCACCGGTGGCTTCGAATTAGACCGAGAAAAATTAGTAAATATAATAAATGAAAAATGGTTTGATTCAGAAGAGATTGCGAAGTTCATTCAGAAGTATTGGTGTTCAATAAAGTTTGCAATGTCAGCGCAACAGCGTGGCGGCAATCTCTCCTTCATTGGCATGGCCTCTTTTCTCTTAGCGGGATATTTTTACTATAAAAATATGCAATTATGGGTAATTGTTTGGTCAATAATAAATGGTTTTTTCTTGTGGCCAATTGGAAATAAAGTAAACAAGGCACTTTTTCTACTAAGATATTTTCCGAAAAGCAATGAAGCAAAAATTGCATGTGTAAGCTTTATTGCCCTATCAGAAATATTACAAAATGAAAATTTTCAATTTATAGTTTCAAATGTACTCCCAAAGGAACAGGTACAAGATGCAATAGATACATATTGCAAAGTCCCCACAGAATATAATGAAAGCTGACTTGCTAATCAACTGGCCGAAGTACACAGGGGTACTTCCAGAATATCTCGGAGGTTACACGTCACGGTACGTCGTCGGCTGGTTATCGCAATCAGTTAAGTGCCTAATGGAGTGACAATGTTAGATCAAATATCAGAAGTTTTACCAAACTTCCCAGAGGAAGTCATTGAACAATGGCTCCTTCCTTTTGCTGAGGATGAAGGTTGGCCACCAACAACGCAGGAGTTATTGTCAAATCTGGTGTTTGGAAAAATTCAATTAAGCGATATCCCTGTTGGGTTCACCCTCTGTCAATGAATTGATTCGCTCTCCATCCTTAAACTGAACACCTCGTATGACCTCTGCCAGAAGTTTGAATCCTCGTAGCTTCCGCCATTTTTTCTGAGCGCTCTGTCCCAGTTTGTAGACCATTGCCAAGATCGTTTGTCTGGAGACACAGCCTCTGGTTTTTGCCGTTCTGAGCCGTACTGTGGCAAATGTTGATTCAATCGGGTTGCTGGTCCGTATATGTTGCCAATGCGTGGCTGGGAAATCATAAAACGCCAGCATCTGGTCTTTGTCTTTTTCCAGGCACTGCATAGCCTTGGGGTACTTGGCTGAATATGTCGAGACCGCTGTATCAAAGGCCTTGTAGGCCCCCTCCTTGGTCGGTGCCATCCAAATTTCATGCAGAGCTTGCTTGGCCTTTGGCTGGACACTCTTTGGCAGTTTATTAAGTACATTGGCGGTCTTATGAACCCAGCAGCGCTGATGACGGGTTTCCGGATAGGTCTTTCTCAGAGCCTTCCAAAAGCCCAAGGCGCCATCACCAACAGCCAGTCTCGGCCCGTGTTTCAGCCCCTGGGACTTGAGCCGCAGCAGGAGTTCTGACCAACTTTGCTCAGACTCTCGGTAGCCATCCTCGATAGCGACAAATTCTTTTCGTCCCTGTTCGGTGACGCCGACAATAACGAGTATGCATTGTTTGGCGTGATCGCTGCGAATGTTGAAATACACGCCATCGGCCCAGATGTAGACATAGCGTTTGTTTCCCAAATTGCGTCGATTCCAGGCTTCATGTTCCTGCTTCCAGATGCGCTTGCAACGACTGATCGTTGAGGCAGACAACCCTTGAGCCCCGGCCCCTAATAGTGCTTGGAGGGCTTCTTGGAAATCCCCGGTGGAAACTCCCTTGAGATACAGCCAGGGCAAAAGCTCTTCAACACTTTTGGCTTTCCGTAAATAGGGAGGCAACAAAGCTGAATTAAATTTGTTTCCTTGGCTACTTTTATCCCGTACTTTCGGAACCTTGACTTTGACCGCTCCAATCCCCGTCTGGATTTCACGCTCGGGCAAATAACCATTTCGAACTACCTGACGATGCCCCTGCTGAGTTCTGAGTTCAGCAAATTGGGCCAGAAATTCCTGCAACTCAGCCTCGACAGCTTCTGCGATCAACTGCCTGGCCCCAGCACGAAGCAACTCGGTCAAGGGGTCCTCTGAAATTTCACCTGGCTTTTTTAGCTCAACAACCTTATTCTTGTCCATGACGTATCCTTTTTGTTGGAATTCCAGTTTTGGCGAACTGTTCCAACAGGATACGTCTTTTATTTTCTCAAATCGCCCTCAAACACCACTTTCGAGCATAACTCACAACGCAGAGGTGGGAATCTTTATTCTTGAACACTAATTTAGGTTATTGGGGAAATGTCAATTGGCAGAGGAAAGAGGTCATTCTAGAAGATCTCAATATAGCTCAATCTACATCTTCTAGAATTCAATTAATGTTAAAAGCCTATGTTGAAGGTGAACAAAATGGTTACTATCAAGCACTAGGAAAACGGGGGCGAGAACGGTTTCATATCCAATTACATCAATTGATTGATAACGGTGTGTTTCCTTGCCCACTGGTTTTCGTAGATCATGGCCAGGGCTATGACTTGATGGATGGAAACCACAGACTATCAGCCTACTGTGCTTGGAAAATGTTCAAAAAAGATGAAAAGTCAGTAGTGTCCGGTTAAGAAGTTGCATAAGCCCCGAAGTCGAGATCAATGATATCCGGCGGGCCAAGACCTTTGAGAGCAGCATCCTCGGCAGCTTCGTTGCGAATTTTGCACAGCAGTTCCCGTACCCTCACGATGCTGACTCTTTCGCCATGTTGCTCATGGCAATAGATGGCAAGCAGCAGATAGGTGATCAAGCCGGAAAGTATCTGCACCAGCAGACCATAAGGGCTGCGGGCGATCAGGTGAT
>CAZKQY010000084.1:0-3419 GCA_964555005.1 uncultured Syntrophotalea sp.
GACCAGGCCGCCCGGGCCATGGAGCAGCGAACCGGCGGCATCTGCGAAAATATGGAGGGCGCCGCCGTGGCCCAGATCTGCCACCTTTATGAAGTGCCCTTTCTCGAGTTGCGCGGCATCTCCAACCGGGTCGAAAACCGCGACCTCGACCGCTGGAACCTTCCGGCAGCGGCCAGAAACGCCCAGAGAGCTCTGCTGGCCTACTTGAAAGACCGCCAATCCCCTCAGGAATCCGCATGACCATGCCCCTGTCCCTAGGTTACTCCCCCTGCCCCAACGACACCTTCCTCTTTTATGCACTGGCCAACGGCATCGTTCTATTGCCCGGTCTGCAAAGACCACCTCTGCTGGCCGATGTCGAGACCCTTAATGGCCTGGTGCGCAAGGGTCGTTTGGCGATCAGTAAGATTTCCTGCCATGCCCTTGGCCATGTGCGTCGCGATTATGCCTTACTGGCTAGCGGCGCCGCCCTCGGTCGTGGCTGTGGACCGCTACTGGTGGCTCGGCGCGATCTTGATCCGGCAGCCTTGGCCGGCAGTTCCATCGCCATCCCCGGCAACCTGACCACAGCCAGCCTGCTACTGCGTCTGTGGCAACCGAACTGCCGCAATTTGATCGTCCTGCCCTTTGAAAGCATCGTGCCGGCCATTTGTAGCGGCCAGGTCGATGCCGGCCTGATTATTCACGAAGCACGCTTTACCTACCCTCAACACAATCTGATCGAGGTTGTCGATCTCGGCTGCTGGTGGCAAGAATTGACCGGCCTGCCCCTGCCCCTGGGCGCGATCGTAGCTCAGCGCCAACTGGGCAGCGCAAAAGTCTCGGCCATCGAAAAAGCCATCACCGCCAGCGTTCTCTATGCTCAAAGAAACCCTGGCGAGCCTGCTGCGTACATCCGCCGACACGCCCAAGAACTGAACATCGAAGCTATCGAGCAACACATCGCCCTTTACGTCAACAACTTCACCTTGGATTTAGGGGAGGAAGGACTGGCAGCGATGGAAGAGCTGCTCGGACGGGCCGCGCAAGCTAAACTTATCCCGCCCCAAGAGGGCCCTTTATGGATGCGAACAGACGGCGAATAACTTCAAACGCTACAAGCATACATGCACCTAATCCGAAAAAAAGCGGCCCCCAGAAGACTGTCGGACTTGTCATGAGCCGACAGATAAGAGATCAAGCACGCACCAGAGCCTGCTTTATCTCCCTCCAGCGCAGGGCGAAAAACAGGCCGGTCGCCGCCAGAGCGCCGAGTCCGTCGGCCAGGATATCCTTCTGCGCATCCCAGATATCCCCCTGAGAACCGAGCACCGCAATACCGGCCGCAGGATCGGCTTGCACGGCGTACCACCACTCAAAGAGTTCGTAGCCGGCAGCCACGGTAAAAATGAAAAAAACCGGGAATAGTGCCAGGATTACTTTTGAATTGACCAACCGCCGACGCAGCAGCAATTCGGCACAAGGAAAAGCATAGAAACCAACCGTGAAATGAGCCATGCGATCATAGTTGTTGCGCTCGAAGCCGAACAGATCGCTAATGAAGTCGAAAGGAACCCGCTCAAAGGTGAAATGGCCGCCGATGGTATGCAAAAAGATCAGACAGGCCATCAATATATAGGCCAGATCGGAAAAGCGCTGCTTACGGTAGAAAACCACCAGCAGAACCACAATGACGACGATGGGCAGATTCTCGGCCACCCATACGGCTCGATGGTAAGGGGCGATACCGAGAGCGATAAACAACAGCAGATAGAGACCGAGTAAAACCTTGGGAACCATAGACTATCTCCGATTTTGGGGTGGTCCGGCGCGAAAGCATAGAGTCTTCGATAACAGGTCAGGCCGACGCCAGAACGTCGAGCTCTTCCCAACGGCTAAAAGCCTCTTCCAGCTCCTGCTCTGCCTGCGCCAGCCGCTGTTGCAGGCCGGCTACCGCTTCACCGCGACTGCGGTAGAGTTCAGGGTCGGCCAACTGCTGCTGCAAAGCCTCTATTTCCTCTTCCAAAGCGTCGATACGCTGCAACAGGCCATCAAGCTCCTGGCGTTCCTTAAAGGTCAGCTTGCGCGGCCGCTCCTTGACCGGCTTACTGCGCGGTTCCTTGAGCTTTTCTTTGGCTGATTCCACTTTTTGACTCGGCCGCTGACGCAACCAGTCGTCGTAACCGCCAACATACTCGCCGACCCGCCCCTCCCCTTCGAACACAAAACAACTGGTCACCACTCGATTGATAAACTCCCGGTCATGGCTGACCAGAAACAGGGTGCCTTGGTAATCAGCCAGCAACTCTTCGAGCAGATCGAGAGTCTCCAGGTCGAGATCGTTGGTCGGCTCGTCGAGTACCAGCAGGTTAGCCGGACGAGTAAACAACTTGGCCAGCAACAACCGATTACGCTCGCCGCCCGACAAAATCCGCACCGGACTGCGGGCGCGATCGGGGGTAAAGAGAAAATCCTGTAGATAACCGTAGACGTGGCGCTGCTGGCCGCCAATGGTGACTGTGTCCTGATCGCCGGAGAGATTCTGCTGCACGGTCAGTTCGGGATCAAGCTGTTCACGCAATTGATCGAAATAGAGCACCTCAAGATTGGTGCCGAGCTTCACCTGGCCTTGCTGCGGAGCCAAATCTCCGAGGAGCAACTTGAGCAGGGTGGTCTTACCGACGCCATTGGGACCGATGATGCCGATGCGATCACCCCGCAACACGGTGCTGGAAAAGTTCTCGATCAGCGGCCGTTCATCGTAGCGAAAACCCAACCCCTTGACCTCGGCCACCAACCGCCCGCTGCGAGCGGCTTCATCCATCTGCAAATTGACCGAACCGGTACGGCTGCGCCGTTGATAACGCTCGTCGCGCATCTGCTCCAATGCCCGCACCCGGCCCTCATTGCGGGTCCGCCTGGCCTTGACCCCTTGGCGGATCCACACCTCTTCTTCGGCCAACTTGCGGTCGAAACGGGCCCAGGCCTGATCCTCGGCATGTTGTTGCTCGCCGCGACGGACCAGGAAGGTATCGTAATCACACGCAAAATCAAACAGCTGACCCCGTTCAAGCTCAACAATACGGGTCGCCACCCCACGCAAAAAGGCCCGGTCATGGGTGACGAATAGCAGGGTCAGATTACTACGTACCAGATACTCTTCCAGCCAGTTGATAGATTCAATATCAAGATGGTTGGTCGGCTCATCCAGCAATAACAGATTGGGGCGCTGCAATAACAACTTGGCCAGGGCAATGCGCATCTGCCAGCCGCCGGAAAAATGTTCGCAATGCTTGTCAAAATCCTCTGCAGAAAATCCCAGACCATGAAGAACCTTGCCAACCTCTGTTTCCATCAGATAGCCGCCGCGGCGTTCAAACTCCTGCTGCAATTGTGCGTAATGTTCCATCTCGACGGGGGTTGTCTGAGCACTGAAAGAG
>CAZKQY010000085.1:0-2934 GCA_964555005.1 uncultured Syntrophotalea sp.
GATGCCGGCTTCAACTTTACCCACCAGGTCGGAACCGACATCAGCTGCTTTGGTATAAATCCCGCCACCGACACGGGCAAACAGGGCAATGGACGAAGCACCCATGGCGAAACCATTAATGTATTTGGCCGTTTCGGGGTCCCCCCAGAGGATGAACGCTATACCAACGCCAACCAGTCCAAGGGAAGCCACGGCCAGACCCATAACAGCACCGCCGTTAAAGGAGACCTGCAATGCCTTGGCCTGACCCGCCGTACGAGCGGCTTCAGTGGTCCTTACATTGGCACGAGTAGCCGCCTTCATGCCGATAAAACCACAAGTCATGGAACAAAGAGCACCGCCGAGGAAAGCAAAGGCGGTCTCAAAGTTCATGCCCATGGCTATGACAAAAAAGACCAGGATGATAAACAGCGCCAACACGCGATATTCACGCCCCAAAAACGCCATGGCACCGTCATGAATGGCATCCGAAATCTCTTTCATGCGATCGTTGCCAACAGGTTGCGCTTTTACGACATTGTACAGGACGATGGCGATCAGAAATCCAATCGCCCCCAAAATCGGAGCATACATTTGCAGTTCCATTTTGACTCTTTCCCTCGCTAGAATTAAAGTGAGATGTCGCGGTTATTGAAAGCATTCATGGCCGACTGAACCCCTTCTTTCAGAAGCATTTCCAGGGCCTGAACCGCTAACATCAACAGATCATCCAATTGTTTTTTTTCGTTAGGGGAAAACTCGCGCAGAACATGGCGAGCCACATCGCCTCCGACCGGAGGCCGCCCGACGCCTATACGCAACCGGACAAAGTCGCCGTTACCGAGCACAGAGCGAATGTCGCGCAGACCGTTATGCCCCCCATGCCCTCCACCCACCTTTATACGCAGGGTGCCGAAGGGCAAGTCGATCTCATCGTGGACTACCACCAGATCTTCAGTTTTAAGTTGCCGAACCTTAGCAACGGAACCGATACTGGCACCACTTCGATTCATAAAAGTCTGGGGCAGCAGAATCAATAAGTCCTGGTCGTTAAACCGGCCCACACCATAGATTGCCTGGTGGCCTTTTTTCTTCAGCGCGATACCAACCCTGGCCGCAAACAACTCGGCGACCATGAATCCGATATTATGCCGAGTAGCACTGTATTCCGGCCCCGGATTGCCGAGACCGGCTACAATCTTCAAACCAACCTCGACTATTCTTCGTCAGCTACAGGTTCCGCTGCGACTATCTCGACACCCTCTGCAAGCTCTTCGCCTTCTGCCTCTTCTTCGGCCATACGACCGACGACAGTAAGGATGGTGAAATTGGCATCATGAGGAGCTTCAACGCCAGCACCCAACTGCAGATCTTCAAGATGGACCACATCGCCAATCAACATCTCGGAAACGTCGACATTGATAGATGCGGGAATAGCGCTCGGCAGACACACGACTTCAATTTCATGGCGAATTATCGACAGGATACCACCCTCTTTTTCACCGACAGACTTACCAACAGGGTGAATCGGCACCATGACGCTAACCTTGGCAGCCAGATCAATAACCTGAAAATCGGCATGCAGCATAGTGCCAACGACAGGATCAACCTGCATGTCCTTGAGAATCACAACCTGACCGTTGAAAGAACCGTCGCCCTTAAGGGTGATCAGGGTATTCAGTCCGGCTTCGGTAGCGATCGATTTCTTGAGAGCCTTGGGATCAACGCTCAGAGCACAAGTCTCCACGCTTTTACCGTAAACAACGGCAGGAACCAAACCCTCGCGACGCAGACTGCGGGCACTCCCTTTGCCGAGTGCTTCACGTGAGCTAACCAATAATTCCGTCTGTGCCATATATCAATCCTCCGTTAGAATAAAGGTACTAAAAGGTACTTAGGCAGTTTTTGCCTTAAAATATATCGTTAAATCGCCCGGGCTAAACAAACAACGAACTAACCGATTCATCGCCATGTATGCGGCGAATGGCTTCAGCCAGCAATTCGGCAACTGACAATTGTCGTAATTGCTTACAGTTATCAAGCTTATCTTCCATAGGAATGGTGTTGGTAACCAAAACCTCTTTCAAGGAACTATTGGCTATCCGCTCAAGGGCCGGCCCAGACAGAACGGCGTGGGTTGCGCAAGCATATACCTCGGCGGCCCCTTTTTCTTTCAATGCCTGCGCAGCCTGACAGAGAGTGCCGGCGGTGTCGATCATATCATCAACAATAATACAGATCTGCCCTTCAACCTCACCGATAATATTCATCACTTCCGAAATATTTGGACCACTGCGACGCTTATCTATAATCGCCAATCCGGCATCAAGCCGTTTGGCAAAAGCGCGAGCCCGTTCGGTACCACCCGCATCGGGCGAAACCACCACCACAGGTTGATCAAACCGCTCCATAATATCGCGCAGAATAACCGGCGCCGCATAAAGATGATCAACAGGAATATTGAAAAAACCCTGAATCTGGCCGGCATGCAGATCCATTGTCAGCACCCGGTCGACGCCGGCGGTGGACACCAGATCTGCAACCAACTTGCTGGTAATCGGAGTACGAGGAGCTACTTTGCGATCCTGTCGAGCATAACCAAAATAAGGAATTACTGCCGTGATACGGGTTGCCGATGCGCGCTTGAGAGCATCGGCCATAATCAACAACTCCATCAGATTATCATTGGCGGGGACGCAGGTGGATTGAATGATATAAACATCCAGCCCACGGACACTTTCCCCGATCTCAACCATGATCTCACCATCAGAGAAAGCGCGAACCTTGGCAGCCCCCAGAGGCACAGCCAGATGTCCGCAAATTTCACGAGCCAGTGAAACATTCGAGTTCCCGGTGAAAATCTTCAACTTATTCACAACAGCAATCCTTGCTCAAAGCACGAAAAAACTGCAGGCCATGGACTCCATGACCTGCTGCGATATGGCCGACTGGCGA
>CAZKQY010000086.1:0-3278 GCA_964555005.1 uncultured Syntrophotalea sp.
CTTGCCACAAGTCACGCACGGAGCAAAGCGAAAAATACGGTAATATTCAATTATTTCGAGATGTTACATCGTTTGCAGGTTTTTGCAAACCCATCTTATTTGGCCCATGACAGAAAACCGAATGGCTGAATTCATTTTTCAGCAACTATCGGATAACCGAATAGGCTCTATCGGAAACATGGATATTATCCATTTGACTTCCGCCGGATAATACCTTTATCTAAAGCCGTTTTTAACAACGGGTTTGCTTCCTCCCCCTTTCGGTCGGAATCAAATTTTCGGAGCATTTTAAATTAATATTTAAAAAGTTGGGTTAATCCTACTTTTTGGCACCCAGTATTTTGCCCGGGCAGCTCACAGTGGCCCGGGCGCGAAAACGTAACAGACCTGGAAAGGAGGTGGGGAAAAATGAAAACTCGCCGTTACCAAAACAGGCGAAAAACCGGCAGTTGGGCCGAAGGGTTTGCCTGAACCGGGAAACACTTATTTCTCGGGTCAGAAATATTAAAATCATCAAGGGAGAATCTTCAGCATGATCTCACTGACAATTGACGAACAAACAATCAAAGTACCAAAAGGCAGCGCGATTCTCGATGCCGCCAGACAACTGGGCATCAAAATACCGACCCTGTGTCATCTGGAAATGGAAAAAAAGTTTAACCAGCAGGCAGCCGCATGCCGCGTGTGCGTGGTAGAAGTGGAAGGGCGTCGCAACCTGGCTCCGGCCTGCGCCACCCCGGTCATGGAAGGCATGGTCATCAGGACCGACACCGAGCGGGTACATTCCTCACGCAAGGTGGTCGTCGACCTGATGCTCTCCGACCACCCCCTCGATTGCCTGACCTGCGAACAGGCCGGCAGCTGCACCCTGCAGAATCTCTGCTACCAGTACGGTCTGGAGCAGACCAGCTACGCTGGCCGTCGCAATGACTTCCCGCTGGATGAATCCAATAAATTCTACACCCGTAACCTCAACAAGTGCGTCGCCTGCCGTCGCTGCGTCAACGTCTGCCAGAGTTTCCAGCAGGTTAAAGCCATCGGTTTCGGCGACCGCGGCTTCACCACCCATCCGGTGGCCCCCTTCGACCGCGGCATGGAAGAGTCAACCTGCGTCTCCTGCGGTAACTGTGTATCAGTCTGCCCTACCGGCGCCCTGCTGCCCAAAAGTAAAGACAAGTTTCGCAGCTGGGAAGTCACCAAAACCCAAACCACCTGCTCCTACTGCGGGGTCGGCTGCCAGATGAATCTGGTGACCAAAGGCAACAAAGTGGTTGACGTCGAACCAGTCGACGGCCCGGCCAATCACGGCTTGCTATGCGTCAAGGGCAAGTTCGGCTTTGGGTTCATCAACCACCCGGATCGCCTGACCACACCGCTCATCAAAAAAAACGGCCATTTCGTCGCGGCCAGTTGGGACGAAGCACTTGATCTGGTAGCAAGCAAATTACAGCAGATAAAACAAAACCACGGTGCCGATGCGCTGGCTGGATTTTCTTCAGCCCGCGTCACCAACGAAGAGAACTATCTGTTCCAGAAGATGGTCCGTGCCATCTTCGGCACCAACAATGTTGACCACTGCGCCCGTCTCTGTCACGCCTCGACCGTCGCCGGCCTTGCCACCACCCTCGGCAGCGGCGCCATGACCAACAGCGTCGACGAAGCCGTTGGAACCGATGTCTTTTTGATCACTGGCTCCAATACCACCGAAACCCATCCGGTGTTTGGTGCCCGAATCCGCCAAGCCAAAGCGCGAGGCGCCAAAATCATCGTCGGCGACCCTCGCCGTATCGACCTCGCTGAAGAAGCCGACATCTTCCTGCAAATCACTCCAGGGACCAACGTTGCCCTCTACAATGGCCTGATGCATGTCATTATCCATGAGGGCTTACAGGATGATACCTTCATAAAAGAACGTACCGAAAACTACGACGAACTGGTCAAAGTCGTCGCAAACTATCCGCCGGAAAAAGTGGCCGAGATCTGCGGCATCGACGCCGAGGACCTGAAGAAAGCCGCGCGACTCTACGGCAAGGCTGAAAAGGCCGCCATCTACTATTCCATGGGCGTTACCCAACACAGCACCGGTACCAGCGGTGTTATGAGCACCAGCAACTTGGCCCTGCTGACCGGCAACATCGGCAAGGAATCTTGCGGCGTCAATCCCCTGCGCGGCCAGAACAATGTCCAGGGCGCTTGCGACATGGGTGCCCTACCGGGCGACCTGACCGGCTACCAAAAGGTGGCCAATCCAGAGGCCCTGGCCAAGTTTGCCAAAGCCTGGGGCGTTGAGCTGTCGAACACCCCCGGTCATACGGTGACCGAAGTCATCCCAATGGCCGAAAAAGGCAAGATCAAGGGCCTTTACATCATGGGTGAAAACCCCATGCTCTCCGACCCGGACCAGAAACATGTCCAAAAAGCCTTGGAAAATCTTGAATTCCTGGTAGTGCAGGACATCTTTCTCACCGAAACCGCGCAATTTGCCGATGTGGTCCTGCCCGCCGCCACTTTTGCCGAGAAAGACGGTTGTTTTACCAACACCGAGCGCCGGGTACTGCGGGTGCGCAAGGCCATCGAACCGGTCGGCCAGTGCAAGGCTGACTGGCAGATATTGACCGAGGTCATGAAACGCCTCGGCTATGACAAGAGCTACAACAACTCCAGCGAGATCCAGGACGAAATCGCTTCCCTGACACCTTCCTACGGTGGCATAAACTATACTCGGTTAGAAAACGAAGTCTTGGCGTGGCCCTGTCCGACTGTCGACCATCCCGGCACCCAGTTCCTGCACCAAGGCAAGTGCGCCCGCGGCCTCGGCCTGTTCAAACCCTGGGAGTTCCAACCCAGTGCCGAGGTACCCTGTAGCGACTACCCGCTGATTCTCACCACCGGTCGAATCCTCTACCACTACCACACCAAAACCATGACCGGTAAGGTAGACGGCCTCAATGCCCTGTTCCCCGGATCCTTCATCGAGATTAATCCTGATGCCGCTCGTAAGCTGAGCATTGTCGATGGGGACAAAGTCAAGGTCAGTACCCGCCGCGGTTCCGTTGTGACGACGGCCAAGGTAACGGACAAGCTGAAGCAGACCGTGATCTTCATGCCCTTTCACTTTGCCGACGGCCCGGCCAACGCACTGACCAACCCGGTTCTTGATCCTATCGCCAAGATTCCGGAATTCAAATCTTGCGCGGCAAAAGTGGAAAAGGTCGCCTGGGACTGGTCTGAAGAAACGGACAAGATTCGTTAGCCCGCTTGCCGTGGGGACGGCTTTG
>CAZKQY010000087.1:0-9294 GCA_964555005.1 uncultured Syntrophotalea sp.
CGGCTCCCAACCCTGCCAATTGTTCATCGGCAAATCGGCCGTGCCAAAAGGTTTTGTCAGACCAGCCCGTGCCTGCCAGTCCCGCTCCAATACCCGCAAGGCTTTGGGAGGCTGCAATATCTGGCCGGCATCATCCTGCGATGCCAGGTCCCCATCGCTATCCGACCCTGTATCCCCTTCCTCCATTAAACCGGAGGACTGCTCCTCAATTTCCTTAAATTTCTTAAAGACTTCCTGTTTGGGAACACCCATGTTCTGCAGGTGCTGGACCAGACCCTGGTTGGGATCTTCGTCTGTCACCTCCGCTTCCCCGACAACCCGATAAAGAGGCAAAGGCCGCCGGATGGCTATTTCGATCCATTCCGACAGCTCCTGAATATCCGCTGACAGCTCCTCCTCTGGGTCTAATAATTTCTCCAGCGCCATCTTGGGGTCTTCCTTGGCAACCTCTAAAAAGTCGATAATCGGTTCGATCTCTTCCCGAGTATAATCGCTATGTTGCAAACGCCTTAGCCAGAAGTGCGCCCGCAGTTGCGCCTGTTCCCAGCACCCCTCAGCAGCCAGCAGTTGAATTTCCAGATAAGAAAGGCCGGGATCGTCGGGATCGTCCCGCATGGCCTGCTCAAAATCATGACGGGCCTCGACCGTGTTCTCCCGGTCAATTTGGATAGCGGCCGAACGCCGCAACGCCCCGGCCCGCAAAGGCGAGGCCGGCGCTTCAGCAGCGATACGAACCAGCAATTGCATTTTTTTCTTCGTTTTCCCCAGGTCGTCATAAGCATCGCACAATACCTGCAGCCCTATTGCCAGGGCCGGACGCGGCTTTCTCAAAGAACCCGCAAACAAAGGCTCTAACAGTTCAAGCACCTCGTCATTGCATTGCTCATCGCTACAGTCCAGAGCTGCCATGACCAGCGAATCGATCGGAACCTTATGTTGATCCAGGGCCCGACGGCGTTGTGATGGGGGCAATTGCTCAAGCACCAAGGGCCAAACAACATGCGTATCAAGGGGCGGCCCCTTGGGCACCCCGAAACAACAATGTTTGTACTTACGCCCCGAACCGCACAGACAAGGCTCGTTGCGTCCCGGAAAAGACACCGGGCGGGGTCGAAAATTGTTACCTGGCAACGGCAGCGCATTCCAGATAGACAGACCCAAATGAGCGGCCAGCGGCTGGTACATATCAAGCGGAATTTCCTGTTTAATGGCCGGATCAGCATACTCCGGCAGCTTGTTTTTCAACCACCTGATTAGAGAATACGGATCTTCATCGCTCAACGCCTGAGCAATGGCATCCGGTAGTAGCCGTTCCAGGTCAAAAGGAATTTCGGAATGATCGGAATAATCCATTTGCATGCTCCCTCTGGACAAAGTTGCATGGAATTTACGCCTATCGGCGCAGCGAATTCAAGCCGTTCTTATGCTAAAATTAGAGAAAAAAGGATCAATTCAGTTTCCCCCGCAAAATCTCATCCCACCCTCCGGACATCAAATAACAAACGCCTTAAAATACCCATATGAAAATGGCCTGTCAACGCAAAGAGGGGATCTCAGGGGCAAAGCTGGTCAGACGGGGGCTTAATACCCGGATAAATCCTTGAGGCCAGTTTGCCCAGGGTCATCCCCTGAATACCGATGGAAAAGACCACCACAATATAGGTGATAATGACAATGGTGGTGCGTTCGGGCACCGGCGGAATCGACAGGGCCAGAGCTACCGAGATGCCCCCGCGCAAGCCTCCCCAGGTGAGAATTTTGATCGCCCCCCGGGCTAAAGCTGCGAAAGGTGCACAGCAACAGCACGGCACCGCTAACACTGGCCCAGCGGGCGAACAAGGCAATGAGAATCGCCAGCAGGCCGGCGACGAGCAAGGCTTGGGTAAAGGGCATGATCAGCACTTCGAGACCGATAAGCATGAACAGCAGGGCATTGAGAATCTCGTCCACCAGCTCCCAGAAATCATCGAGATGTTCCCGGGTGATCGCTGACATGGCAAAAGCCCGACCTTGGTTGCCGATGAGCAGACCAGCCACCACCATGGCGATGGGTCCCGAGGTGTGAATGTGATCGGCCAGGGCATAGCCGCCCATGACCAGCGCCAGGGTGATGATCACTTCGACCTGATAGTTATTGACCCGCTTCAGCATCTGGTAGGCCAACAAGCCGAGCACCAGCCCCAGCAGAGCACCTCCCGCCGCTTCTTTAATGAACAGCAGGACCACCCCGGACACGGTAATATCCTGCCCTCCCAGCGCCAACTCCAGAATGATCAAAAACACGACCACGCCGATACCATCATTGAACAGGGATTCGCCGGCTATTTTGGTTTCCAGGTTTTTGGGTACACCGGCGGTTTTGAGAATACTGATGACCGCCACCGGATCGGTGGGTGAGATTAAGGCGCCGAACAGCAGGCAGTAAATGAACGAAGTGGGAATAGCGAGAGCCCCCAGCACCAACCAGGTCAATGCCCCCACGATGACGGTCGAGACCATCACCCCGGCGGTGGCCAGGACGCTGATGGCCCATTTCTGACGGTTCAGATCTTCAAGCTTGATCTGCATAGCCCCGGCAAACAGCAGAAAAGACAACATGCCGTGCAGCAGCGCCTGGTTGAAGTCGATGGCGTTTAGAATTTTGGCCGCATGCTGCTGGCCAATATCCACCCCGAGCCAGCCAAGAGCAACAATCCCCAGGGAGGCCACCAGGGCGATAAACATCACCCCGATGGTGGTGGGCATCCGCAGCACCCGGTAATTGATATAACTGAACAGCGCGGTCAGCACCATCAGCACGGCGGTAATTTCAAATAAACTCATGGTCCCCTCGGCAAGGTTTTGCCCCTCCAGCGCCACCGCTGGTCAGGCTCACTATCACAATGCTGCGTTTATATGCTGCGGATGGATTTATGGTCGGTTTCATAAAAGTCAGCCTTAAGTATTTCTGCGGGCGGAATCCACTTGAGCCAACCGAGGCATTTAGTCGATGAGTTTGCGGTTTTGCTCCAGTCCGTCCAGCACTTCCTGCAAGCGCCGCTTGGCTTTGTGTTCAAGGCGCAACCGGGTTAGCAGTGCTTTCCAGTCAGCTAGCCGCCCGGTCTGTTCATAAACCTTGTGCATCTGGCGCAGATATTTGGCGGCTTCTTGATAGGCCTTGGGCTTGACCTGATCGATCAGACCCTCGGCAATCGATTGCCAGATCTGCAGGGCCACGGCCGAATGGCTGATGGCAACGGCCTTGGCCAACATCTCATCGATGTGCGTGCCCCAGCGTCTGGTTTTGGTCAACTCCCGATAGAGCGCCACCGCATCGTCGAGGCGTTGTTCCAGGATGGCAATTTCAATCAGCATCTCCCGATTCGGGAAACTGACCCTGCTGATTTTTTCTTTAGGTTCGGGGGCTTTGACCTCCGGTTCCGGCAATGGCCAGGAGCCCTTGCCTTTCTTTCCGACTACCGGACGCCGGCCCGTCTGGAGAAAATCGAGGACCCCGGTGCGCACCGTTGACCATGCTTTGGCCTGTTCCGCCGCCTGACGCAGATCGCCATAGGCCTATTCGGAAGGCCGTTCAAAAAAATTCTCAGCCCGGTAAGCCGCGGCAAGATCGAAGCGCCCCTCCAATTCTGCCAATTCCCTTAACCGCGTCTGCAGTCCGCCAGCAATGCCGGGGGCCTCTTCAACCGTCTGCATAAATCCCCGGACGCACCACTGACGCGCCCGGGCATGCTCACCGGCTTCAAGTAACGCTTTAACCAACATGTCATAACTGTGGCAGCTATCCGCTTCCTGCTCCAGCAGCGGGATCACCTTTTGCGGCTGGGCGCTACGGGAGTAGGCAGTGCGCAATCGGCTGATGAGCTGTTTGCGGCGATAGGTTGCTGAAAAACGCCCCGATTTTGGCAGCTCCATTTGCTGCAGCCAGGTTTCCAGCACAGCAGCGACCTGGCGCCAATGCTCCGGCGTATAGCGAGGCTCTTGCAAAACGGCCTCAGCCCCGTCAAGCAGGTCATATTCATCGTCAAGCGCATGTTCGATCAGCCACAGCAACTGCTCAGCGGGGGAAAAGGTGGTTTGCGGCAGGGCCCGCAGTACGATCCCCAGGCAAGACCCGATCGCCTGGGCGGTTTCCCCTTCGTCACGGGATTCTTCTACCTGCTTGACACCCCGCTCCCAGAGTTCTTCGCCGAGATCAAACACCGCCTCGGCATACCCTTTGTCCAGCAGGGCCTGCAGCTGTTCTTTGAGGTGTGAATAGTCGGGCAGATTCCCCTCCTGCTTCCAGGGATTGAACCAGGCATCCTGAGAGGTCAAGTTGCGGAGTTCCTTGCGCAAGGAACGAACCAGTTTATCGACCTGACCTGTCTCCAATCGCCCCATATCGCGTATCCGGCGGAACACATCAGGGAAATCGACAGCCAGCTCAACCAGCAAAGCCTGCAACTCGTCGCGAGATTTTGCAGCCAGTGACTTTTCAATCTGCGAGGATCGTGTTTTAGGCTGCCTGACCGGCACTTCGTCCTGATCGCTATCCTCTTCGTTTTCCAGCCAGTCGCTATCCTCTTCATCGAACGCTTCCCGATAGAGATCGTCGTCATTATCGAGCAACGGAATCTCCTGGCCCCTTTTCAGCTGCCCGGCAGCCGCCAAAAGCACCGCCAGAACATGCTTGCAGGGGCCCCCGTAATCATAGGGGCAGGTACAGTCATAATCGAAAACCCCCTGCCCTTCACGCCTGACCGAGGTCGCATATTCATCGGTTCCGATCACCCAGGCTACCAGACTGCCATCCTCGGTTCGCGATAGTTGTGACACGCAGGGCACGTATTCCTTGCCGCGATTATAAATCTTGCTGCCGGCCCATTGGCGCAGATCCTCGAGGGTGAGCCCCTGCAGCATGGTTCTGATCGATTGCATCTTCATTGGTCCTTCATCAGCTAAGGGGCAAACCCGATCCGCTCCGTTTTTTTTAATGCGGTGGGTGTTCCAAATCGACCCGGGGCAGTTTTTCCAGAGCCTCAACCAGACAATCAAAACCGATTTTCTCTTGTTCAAGCCGGATGCCATCGCCCCAGTAGTTTTGCCGTAACTCATTGTACACTTGGTTCTCTTCAGGCGATAAACGCTGCAAGTCCCGCGTTTCGGCTTGCGATTCAACCCCCCAAAGGGTTCGATGATCCAGCAAAGTCTGCCGATCCATCAGCAAAGAGCGAGCCTGGGGAAAGTAACCCCGCAGCTGATTGAGAATGGCAAAGCCGTGGGTGTCAATGTCACCCCAGTAATGAATCGCTACCTCCTGCAACCAGTGGACAGCAGACAGATTTTGGAAACCATAGCCGGCGCCGAAAACCACCAATCCATCGGCCACCGGGGGAAAAGCCAGAAAGTTCACCTCGTTTTCGGTGATAAACACCTTGGCTACGGGCAGCTTCAGCTGGGCAAAGGTCTGCTGGGTCACCGTGAGATCCTGGTCGGTGTTGGTTGCAAGCAAGGCCTGTTTGGGATCAAGGCTGCGAAACCGTACCCGCAGGGGTTTATCCTGAAAGCCATAGCGACGGCAGAACCCGGCGACGCCGGTGCTTGTTGCATCGATGGCCTGCGGCGGCAGCACCAGATCGAACAGCTCCCCCAGCACGCCCCGCTGCCCTTCGATGAATTTGCTGTGCACGCCCGGCAGATCGATCTGCCGCAGATAGATGCCGGGCCGGGGGTGGCTTTGCAGCCAGGCGACAATGTCCAGCAAGCGCGACCAGTCATCGGCCAGCTCCAGGGAGCGCAGCGGCCGTTTGGTCAGCCAGGGGATCAGTTCGGGCTGACGCTCACGGGTCAGGACAACCAGCGCGGCAAACTTTTCGGCGGCACGGCGCTTACCAAGCAACCCGAGGGCATCCTCCAGCGAATCGATCCAGATTTCCGCCGGAATTTGGTTGGCACCCAGGACGCGATGGTTGACGCTGCGCCACTCTATCCGGTAAGGGCCGGTTAAACCTGCGAGTTGTGCGATCCAATCCCGCACCTCGGCGAAACGCTCGCTGAGTTCTCTGGAACCGGGTCCTTTGAGGGTCAAACGACGGGGGAAAATCGCCTCGCCGCCAGACAAGGCAGCCAGCAGCAACCCTCGATCCCAGAGCTTCTGCAGCTGAGCGCGCAAATCGGCGGGGGTTGTCCAGTTCATCCCTGCAGCCTCTGTTTCTCGGCGCGATATTCCTCGATGCTGAGGTTGCGCAACACCGAGCAGCGCCCGTCCTCATTGTGCACAAACCCGACCCCGGCGACAAAGGGCTCGATAATGTGGATTTTTTGCAGCGGGGTGACGATGAGCAATTGCAGGTTGAGCTGGGCGAAGAGCTGCAAGCCGTACTGCGCCGACTCGTCGGAGCCGCGCCCGAAGGCTTCGTCGATGACCACGAAGCGAAAAGACCGGGAACGGACCGCCCCCCATTCCAGACCGAATTGATAGGCCAGACTGGCCGCCAGCACGGTGTAGGCGAGTTTCTCCTTCTGCCCTCCGGATTTACCTCCCGAATCGGCGTAATGTTCATGTTCGCTGTCGTCCTCACGCCAGCGCTCGCTGGCCGCAAAGACGAACCAATTGCGCACGTCGCTGACCTTGGCGGTCCAGCGCCGATCCAGATCCGAGTACTCTTCACGACCACGGAAGCGCTCGATGATCCGCCGCACCTGCAGAAATTTAGATTCCGAATACTGGGCATCTTCCGAGCCGCTCAGAGCCCCCTCGGTGCAGGCACGCAGCTCCGTCTGAAATTCGCGAATGTCGGTGTCGCTGGTGAGTTGCGCTTCGAGGCTGATGTAACGGCCGGGATTGTAATTGATCTGGGTGAGGGATTCGTTGATCTGGGCAATGCGTTCCTTGATGGTCTCCCGTTCCCGAGCAAGCTGGGACTGAAAATTGGCCACCTCGCGGATGGTATTCTCGTTAAGCAGCTCCTTGAAGCGCCCCTCAAAGCGGGGCAGATCGTCGGCCCGCAATTGTTCAAGCATCGCGCGATATTCAAAGCCGGCAGCAAGGTCGATATCCACATCCCGGGTTTCCAGTGGCCACTCTTTCTTATATTCGGTCATCCCGCGGATGATCTTTTCGCTCAGTCGCGCCAGTTTCCGGTCCTCGGCGTCGATTTTCGCCTGCAGCCAGTCACGCATATCCCGTTCGCGATTGTCACAGGACTCGACCGTCAGAGTCTGGCCGCCGAGAGCCTCCTCACGCATGCTTTCCAGCAAGGCAAACCGCTCGGCAGGGTCCGCTCCGGCCTCGGCCAGCAGAGTGCGGGCCTGCTGCTGCAACTCTCTGGCGCCAAAGATTTTTTGCTCGGTTTTGGAACGTTTGTCCTTGCGCTCGTCCAGCTGCCCTTCGGTTTCAGTCAGTTCGATTTCCAGCTCCTTCAGCTGCCCGGCCAAGGTCTGCAGAAGATCGGAAGCGGCTTCAAGATCGCGTTTTTCGGCTTCGAGCCGGGCGATTGCCACGGCCAAGGGCTGCCAGTCGAGCTCGCGAAAGTCGGCATATTCGTCCAACTTGGAGAGTGCCGTAAGCCGCTCCTTGAGGGTCGTCTGTTGCTGCTGTAAGCCACTTATGCGGCCGGCCAGTTCGGCCAGCTGCTGTTCCTGTTGTTGCGCCTTCTCTTCCAGGGCCACGATTTTGGCGGCATTGCTCCAGCCCAGCACATAGCGGCTACGATCGTCGAGGCGGTGGCGGTCGTCTTTTTCGTGGCGCTCGCCCGGTGCCTTGATCTGCCCGGCCAGGGTGATGGCTTTTTTCTCCCGCCGAAAGGCCTCCTGGCTGGTACAGCAGACCAAGTTGAATCGATGGGCGACTTCACGCTCCAGCCAGTCAAAATGTGCCGAATCGGTTTTAATCGCCAGTTTACGCGCCAGCGAATCGGGCGGTAGCGATGCCCCCCCGCTGCTGCTCTGCGGCCGCACCCTAAAATAGACCAAACGCCCTTTCAGATGGGTGCGATCCACCCATTCTGCCACCCGAGCGTAGTGCTGATCCGGCACCAGCAGCGAAAGTGCGAAGTTGTGCAGCAACCGTTCGATGGCCCCTTCCCAGTCCCCTTGGTCCTCACGCACCTGGAGTAGTTCGCCGGCAAAAGGCATCTCCTCTTCTACCAGATTCAGTGCCTGACACAGGGAGCGCCGCACGGCAATCTGTTTTTCATCAATATTGCTCCGGCGGGCTTTGAGTCCCTTGATTTCGGCCGCAAGTTGTTCATACGCCTGACGCTCCTGAGCGAAGGCCACCCCGGTCTCATTGAGATCGTTCTGCACCCGCGCTTCAGCCTCGGAGGTTGCCTCGCGTAAGGCCACATTATCCGCACGCTGGCGCAGAAAATCCTCCGGGGTGGTCGCCGGAGGCACCCCCAGCGAATGGACCAGTTCCCCATAGCGAGTAGCTTTGTGCCGGCGCCGCTCGAGCTCGTCCTGCTGCTGCCGAATCTCGGCGCCGATACTCTCAATCCGGTCGCCGCCGTTTTCGGCGATGGTGCGGCGCAGCTCACGCTCACGCCCCTGTTGCCCGCGGCGCTGCTCATCCAGACGTTGGATGGCGGCCTGATGACGGGTCAGTTCCTCATCCAGCGTGGCAAGGCGCTTTTCCAGCAGCTCCAGTTTGAGGCTGGCAAACCAGGGGCGCAGGGTATCGCGACAGGACCGCAGGTTTTCGGCTGTTTGCAGCAGATCTTGATGACGATCACAGTCCGCCACCAGCGGGTCCAGCATCTGTAGCTGTTTTTTGGCTTTGAGGACGGACTCATGGGCCCGATTGAGATCTTCAAAATGCTGAATCAGGGCAGATATGCGTGGCGCGACATCGAAGGGTTCGAGCATGTGACTGCGCACAAAATCGGTCAGATTACCCACCGATTTAAGGGAGACGGTCTGGTGAAACAGGTCCAGCGCCTGCTCGTTGTCGATGCCGAAACGGCGGCGGAACCAGGCCCCGTAAGGAGGGAAGCTGTCGAACAGCTCAACCCCTGCCCCGCGCAGGCGTTTGCGCAGGCCGACGATCTCAGTGCCGAAGCCGGAAAAATCGGCGGCGATGGAAAGATCTCCTTCGCAGGCGGCATAAAGCCGCGCGGGTTGAGCCGTGGCATCCTTCATCCAAAAGACCTGGGCCAGGGTCACGGTTTTGTTGTAACCGGCGTTGTGAAATACGCCGAGCACCACCGAATAGCTGTTGGGATCGCGCAGGGCCACGGGCTTGACGCTACCGAGGGTGTCCTGGCGCTCCGATTTATAATAGCCCAGCACATAGGAACGCAGGGTGCGTTCCCTGCT
>CAZKQY010000088.1:0-1635 GCA_964555005.1 uncultured Syntrophotalea sp.
TTGTTTGAGGGCAAGTCACCTCAATTTATGCTGCCTCAATAGTTGCTATCCGCCCCCAATCCAAATGTGTGGTTTGAGAGGTGCTGAATAGTTACAAAAGATTTTCTTTTTGAGGCTTACTCAGCAGGCTCGTTGCCGAGCCGTTCAAGGTAGGCCTGCCATTCCACCGGTAGCATATGCTTCTTCTGGTTGTTGCATTCCTTGCAGCAGGCCACGCAGTTGCCACGGGTTGAACGGCCGCCGCGAATCACCGGCACCACATGATCAAGGGTCAACTGTTTTGGCGCAAACTGGCCACCACAGTAATGGCAGATGCCTGTAGCAATGCGATTCTGCCACCACTGGCTGCGGCGCAGCTCGCGAGCTTTTTCCCGCTCGCGGCGCACCTGCTCTTCTGACACCTCGACAAAAAATTCCAAAATACTGCCCTTCGACTCAACCAAGCTTTACAGAAACTACTTCAGCAGCACAAAGCCCATCTGGCGACCGGTCTGTCCCTGATCGCGACGATAGGAGAAGAACAGCTCTCTATGGCAGCAGGTGCATTCGGCCACCACGCTGATCTGTTGGGCGGCAAGACCAGCCTCTTCTAACTGCAACAGGCAACTCTTTTGCAAATCGAGCTGCCACTGGTGAAGATCGATCTCTTTGGCGATGCGCGACCAATGGCCGCTTCCAGCCTGAAAAGCATCCCGTACCGGGCGGTCGACGGTATAGCTGTGAGCGGCGATGCCGGGCCCCACAGCAGCCAGCAACTGATCGGGACGACTACCAAAAACGCTCTGCAGGGAGGCGACAGTCTTACCCAACAGACCGTTGGCGGCGCCCCGCCAGCCGACATGAACCACGGCCACGGCCCGCTGTTGAGGATCGAAGAGCAAGACCGGATAACAATCGGCCACCAATACGCCGATCATGATCCCGGGCTGGTTGGTCACAATGGCGTCACTTTCGATGCTCAAAAAGTGCGACAGGTCGTAGTTCGCCTGGTCGATGACCAATATGTCGTTGCCATGCACCTGGTTGACGGTAAGCAGCTGCTGGGTCTGCAACTCAAAGGCCCTAACCAGGGTCGAACGGTTGCCTTCTACATTATGGCGGGCATCCTCGGTGTTATAGGCCAGATTGAGGGAATTAAAGGGGGGCCGACTCACCCCGCCGTTGCGGGTGCTAAAACCGGCCTGCAGATTGTGCTGAGTCGCCCAAGGGGGCTGCAGATAGCTGATTTTTCCCTGTCGTACCTGTTTCATGGTGGTTGAACTCCCGTTATGATCAAACGGCTGAAGCCGCCGAATACTTGTTCTGTAAATAATCGATTATCGACTGCATGTCTGCAGGCACAGCACTGGAAGATTCCAGATACTCGCCGCTGACCGGATGAATGAAACCGAGCAGCCGGGCGTGCAGAGCCTGGCGACCGAGGCTGGTAGCCAGACGGCGCAGCTCGGGGTCCTTGAGGGTCTTGATGCGATTGCCGCCGTAGACCGGATCCGCAAGGACGGGATGTTGTATATCGGCTAAATGGACCCGAATCTGATGGGTGCGCCCGGTTTCCAGGCGCAGCTCCACCAGGCTTAGCCGATCCTCTTCAAAAGCTTGCAGCACCTTCCAATGAGTCACCGCTTGCCGACCGTT
>CAZKQY010000089.1:0-4138 GCA_964555005.1 uncultured Syntrophotalea sp.
CACCTCGGTAAAGTACATATTCTCGCGGTAATTCTCGTAATGCCCGGAGGTTTGCCACAATTCGGTCTTTAAAATCTGCGGCCCCAGAACCAGATCGTAGCCCCGCTTCAGATGTTGCTTACGTTCAAAATCCTCGAGCAGTGTCCGCAGCATCGCTCCCTTAGGGTGCCAGAGCACCAACCCGGCGCCAGCCTCTTCGCTAAAAGAAAAGAGATCCAATTCCTTGCCAATGCGCCGATGGTCGCGCTTACGAGCTTCTTCCAGCTTGGCCAAATGACTTCTAAGCTGCTTTTTGTCCGGAAAAGCCGTAGCATAGATGCGCTGCAACATGGCGTTCTTTTCATCGCCACGCCAATAAGCGCCCGCCACACTGGTCAGTTTAAAAGCCTTGATACGGCCTGTGCTGGGCAAATGTGGCCCGCGACAGAGATCAACAAAATCACCCTGACGGTAAAGAGAAACAACCGGATCGGACAGATCTTCAATAAGCCGCACCTTGTAATCTTCGCCAAGGCTGCGAAACAATTCAATGGCGCTATCGCGACTGACTTCCTGCCGAATTATCGGCAGATCGGCCTTGGCCAGTTCCTGCATCTTTTGCTCGATGGTTTCGAAATCGTCGGGCGAAAAGGTATGGGTCTCCGTGTAAAAATCGTAGTAAAAGCCATTTTCAATAGAAGGCCCGATGGTAACCTGAACGTCCTTACCGAACAGGTCCTTAACCGCATGAGCCATAAGATGAGCCGCCGTATGGCGATACATCTTAAGCCCTTCAGGACTCGTGAGGGTAAGAATCTCAATCCGACATCCCTCTTCGACAACTGCGGTCAAATCGATCAACTGACCGTTGATTTTTCCTGCAATCGCCTGCCTTGCCAATCCTGCCCCGATTCCTTCAGCAACATCCTTTACGGTGCTTCCTACGGGAACCTCTTTAACCGAGCCGTCTGGCAATTCTACATGCAACATAACGATATTCTTCTCCACGAATGAAAAGAGGCATCCGGAGATGCCTCGATCGGTGCGAGTCGTCGTTTGTAGATGTTGGTAGGCGCGGGCGGGATTGAACCGCCGACCCCTACAGTGTCAGTGTAGTGCTCTCCCACTGAGCTACGCGCCTACATCCCTACAACGAGGCAATTTATACCGAAGGAACCCCTGTCATGTCAAGCTCTTTCAGTGTGTAGCTGTATTTTTTTCGCAGCCCTCAGGGATAATCGCAAAGGAGAGAGAAACAGCCATTCAAGGGTATTGAAAAAACAAAGAATCCCCAGACAAAGAAATAGTCAGGACAAACGCTATAGCCTCCCCTACCAGCAACCCGCAATGAACTCACAAGCGCAACACCCATGGCAACGGCTATACAACCAGGGGCTTATTCGACTTTCCCGACGAAACCGAACCTGCGCCCGACCAACCGTAACCCATCACGAATTTCCGTGACACCACACAACAGACAAACGCCACAATAAATCACCATTCCCACACTGACTGCACCTCCCAGCGTCATCAGCTTAACAAATGACCATCCACCTACTTGCCAGTCTACAGACCGCAGTATCAGCCAGGTTACGGCAGCCATAAACAGCGTAGCGGGCATCGCCCTTAACAACGAACTAACGATAGAGCCAAGACCCCAGGAACCGATTTTACAGCGCAGCAGCCAACCGAGGAGTACACAATTGCACACCGATGACAAACTCAGGGCCAAGGCCAGACCTACATGCCGCAGAGGCCCCATAAGAAGCAGCCCGAGCAAAGCATTCACAAGCAAGGTCCAAAAAGAAACCCAGACCGGAGTACGGGTATCCTGCAAAGCATAAAAAGTCGGCACCAGAATGCGACTCACACCGACGAACAACAGGCCGGGAGCATAAGCACACAAAGCCATGGAGGTCTGCGAAACATCTTGATAGCTAAAGGCCCCGCGCATAAAAAACAAGCTGTATACCGGTACCGCACAGACGATGAGACCGGCCGCAGCGGGCAGCGTGACGATGCTGATCAGCACCAGAGAGAAACGGAGCGACTCCTTGAGCCCTGCACTATCTCCCGCCGCCGCTTGTCGACTCATGGCCGGCAAGACGGCCTGGGCCAAAGAGACGACAAAGATTCCCTGAGGTAATTCAAACAGGCGCTGACCGTAATAAAGATAAGACACGCTTCCTTCAGGAAGAAAAGATGCGAGCAAACGGGAAACCACTACATTGATCTGATATATGGCCACTCCGGCCAGACCGGGGAGCATCAAACGTGCTACCCTTCTAACCGCCGGGTGCCTGAAATGAAAATCGAAGCGCAAGCGAATCCCCTTGCGGCGCAATACGGGAAACTGAATAGCCAATTGTAGTACCCCGCCCACCAAAACCCCGATGGCCAGTGCAACAATAGGTTGCAGAGGAAAGAACGGCGCCAACAGAAGAGCACAAGCAATCATGCTGACATTTAAAAGTACCGTCGAAAAAGAGGGATAAAAATAGTGCCCGAGCACATTGAGAATGCCCGTAATCAAAGCTAAAAGGCTGACAAAAAAGATGTAGGGAAACATCAACCGGTTAAGAAAGTCTGTCAGTACCAGCTTACCGGCCACAGCTCCATAACCGGCCCCGATTGCCCGCACAATAACCGGCGACGCCCAAATACCCAATAGCGTTATAGCTGCCATAACTATTAACAACAAGGTCCAGCATATATTTGCGACACGCTTTGCTTCGTCTAGGCCCTGTTTATGGTAAACCGTGGAAAATGTTGGCACAAAGGCGGCGGTCAACGCGCCTTCGGCGAAAAAACACCGTAACAGATTGGGTATGGTAAAGGCCATGAAAAAGGCATCGGTACCAAAACCGGCGCCAAACAGGCTGGCAACCACCATGTCGCGCACCAGTCCTGCGATACGACTTAATCCAGTCGCTGCGCCCATGACAGCCGTCGCTACCGATATCTGTCTCTTTTCCGACATATGCTCTATCCCCTGCGCTACCGACCGGCAAAGTGATGAAAATATTATAATTCAAATTATGTTTCATTCAACTTATTGAATTACCAAGCTTTACATGGTTTTTATTGTTATTTTCTTATCTTGACGATGACCTCCGCAAATGTTATAAATAGCCAAATTCAACATACCAGCACAGCTGGCGAACCAATTTATCAAACCGGAGGACAACCAAATTGGCTAATCACAAATCCGCAATTAAACGCAACAAACAAGCTACCGTTCGTGCTGCCCGCAATACCCAGATTCGCACCACCATGCGCACCTTCGTTAAACAGGTCCGTACGGCCGTTGCCAACAGTGACAAAGAGACAGCCCAGACCGCTCTAAACCGGGCCGTACCCTACATTGACAAAGCGGCTACTAAAGGAATCATCCACAAAGCCACTGCCAGCCGTAAGATCTCGCGCCTGAACAAATTGGTTAACTCTCTGGCCTGATCGATCCGGGTTAGCGAAAAACTAAAAAAAGGGGCTGCAGTGCAGCCCCTTTTTTTATGCAGAACGATCTGTTTGACAAATTCTCAAAACCACCCCCTGCAGAAGAGCTGTAGCATTGGCTCCGCTTGACTTTAGAGCCAGGTCGACTTCAAGCAACTGCTCAAAAATCCCCTGATAGCGTAATGCCGGAAAAATCTGAACCTGCTCCAGCAATCCCTCAAGAAAATAAGGATTTATTCCAACCCCCCGGGCGACCTCCTTATTTCCGACGCGCTGATCGAGGAGATAGCGAGCTTTCCACATCTGGCGAAAATGTCGAACCATCATGGCTAACACGACCAGGGGCGCCGTCCCATCTGCCAGCAGTCGATTAAGCAATGACAGAGCCAGGGAAGAATTCTGCCTTCCTATAGCATTAGTCAATTCAAAGACACTGTCGATGTGCGTATCAGAAACGATCGCCCGAACATCGCCAACATCAACCACGGTACGTTCACCGAGGTAAATAGCCAATTTCTCAAGTTCACCGACGATTTCCTGCAGATTACTGCCGACCCTTCGGCAAAACAAAGCCATTGCCTCTTCGGCAAAGGTCACTCCCCTCAAACTGGCTCGATCCCGAATGAAACCTGGAATCTGATTTTCATAATATTTTTTAAATTCGACCAGATTACCACGTTTTAAAAAATATTATGAAAATCAG
>CAZKQY010000090.1:0-4033 GCA_964555005.1 uncultured Syntrophotalea sp.
CTAGACATAATGGCTGACAGTTAGAGACAAAAAAGACCTGTCCCTTGCAAACGTGGGTTATGTTGGAATATCACAAACCCCAACACAGAGCCAAAACCAAGGAGGCAGGTCATGAGAAAGTCTAGCATATTTATCGGTTTGGACGTCCACAAAAGTTCCATTGATATTGCCCTCGCCGAGGCTGGCCGCAACAGTGAAGTTCGGAGTTACGGTAAAATTGACGGGAGCCTGGCCGCTCTCGACAAAGTCATTAGAAAGCTGGTTTCGAAAGGGTGTGAACTACATTTCGTCTATGAAGCCGGACCTTGTGGTTATGAGGTTTACCGCCATCTCACGGCTCAAGGCTTTGATTGTATTGTAGTTGCACCGTCAAAGATTCCTAAGCAGAGCGGCAACCGAATTAAAAATGACCGCCGGGATGCCATAATGCTCGCCCGCCTGCACCGGGCCGGTGAATTAACCGCCGTCTATGTCCCTCTTGCCGAAGATGAGGCAATGCGGGACCTGACTCGATCGAGAGAAGACGCGAAGGCGTCCGAGAGAAAAGCCAAGCAGCGCCTGGCGGCTTTTCTTTTACGAAGCGGGCACCGTTTTAGTGGGCGGACTCCGTGGAGTGTGGCCCATTTCCGTTGGATTGCTGGCATCAAAATGCCTCATCCGGCACAACAAATCGCTCTTCAGGAGTATGTTGACGCACTGACCGAATGTACGCGACGGGTGGACCGCCTTACGGAGCAAATCCAACAATTGCTGACACAATGGCGAATGTTTCCAGTGGCCAAAGCTATCCAGGCTTTGCGTGGAGTCTCCTTGATTGTCGCAGCCACAACTGTTGCCGAGATCGGCGATCTGAAGCGCTTTGAAAATCCAACGGAGCTGATGTCTTTTCTCGGCCTTGTCCCTTCAGAACACTCCAGTGGGGAAACGACTAAACGGGGATCTATTACCAAAACAGGCAACGGCCATGTTCGCCGAGTGCTGATAGAGGCCTCTTGGGCCTACCGCCTTCCCGCCCGGGTCAGTCGCGTGTTAAGAAAGCGTCAGGAAGATCTTTCCCCGGAAGTTTGCGCCATTTCCTGGAAAGCTCAACTCCGATTATGCGCTCGTTTCAAGCGTTTGCTGGGCAGGGGTAAATCCAAGCAGGTGATTGTGACAGCCATTGCCAGGGAACTCTGTGCTTTTATGTGGGCCATCGCCCATGAAGTTGACATTCCAGCCGAGGCATAACGAAATCAAAATGGATATTACAACCGTTTAGAACCTGGTTGGAGAACGCTATATAAAATTAGACCATCATTCCAGGGCAGTTACAGGGGCGCAACCGCGGTCAGGAGAACCCTCGAGCCTCCTATCGGATAAGGCCTTTGAGCCGAACTCACGCCACTAGAGAGAGGCAGCTCCGCGGCGAAACCAAGTCAGGCGGTACCCAACCCGCGAATATCAGAGTGATCAACCGTCGCAACATCGGTTCCGCCTCTGCAAGTGCCCTGGAACATGTTTGACAAAAAACCGCTGAAAAACCAGTTGGGCAGGGAGAGTTTTCTCTCTTGACAACTGTCAGCCATATCAGGAGGCTGTTGGATTAACTACATGTGCTGAAAACTTACCTCGACATCCTCGCGATGGGCGGCATCGATCTGCCATAGGGGGCGTCCGGCAAAATTGAACAGACGGGCAATGAGCAGGTCGGGGAACTGTTCGATGCGAATATTGTAGATCGTCACGCTGTCGTTGTAATACTCCCGGCGATCGGCGATCATGTCTTCGAGCTCTGAGATGCGATTGCTCAGCCCCTGAAAGCCGCTGTCGGCCTTAAGATCGGGATAGCTTTCCACCACCATGAATAGCGAGCGCAGGGTGTCGGTGAGCATGTTCTGGGCCTGCAGCTTGTCTTTGTCGCCACGGGCGTTTTGGACCATGGAGCGGGCCTTGATGACCGCTTCCAAGGTTTTTTGCTCGTGCTGCATATAGCCTTCGCAGACCTTGATCAGTTTGGGCAGCTCGTCAAAGCGCTGTTTGAGCAGCACGTCGATGTTGCTCCAGGACTTGTCGATATTGTTCTTCAGGCTTACCAGGCCGTTATAGATGGTGATGATATAGATAGTCAGCACCGCCAGTATCAGCAGCAGCACACCGAGCACGATCAAGCCGATCATGGGTTCCTCCATAAATAAATAGGCTTCAGATAAGTTGCAGATACTTTACCAGCATTACTATTGTCCAGACAACCATCAAAAGTGCGCCAGTGAAAAGGGGTAACGTATAGAGGCCGTAGCTGCGGCTAAGGTGGGCCTCTGACGGGGTTTCGGCGATGATGAAGGGCAGCGAGCGCTGCTTCGGTCGGGTAATGATCACCCGGTCCTGTTGCGGCAGGGTGCGGCCTTTATCCCGCAAACTCTGATGCAGCAATTGTTCTTCGATGTGCCGACGGGCCTCGCTCCACTCTTGCTCGCAGATTCGGCCGTCGCCGTCACGGTCGTAACCCTTCAATGCGGCGGGATCTTTTTTCAGCTCCCGCAACGCTTCGATAACCCTCTGTCGCAGGGGCGGGCGCCCCAGGGAGTTTTCCATGGCCTGGCCGAGGATATAGAGACGGGTTCCCTCGGCAATTGTCTCTTCAATCCATTTTTCGTCGTGGTCGATATAGCTCGATTTGTCCATCATCAGGTTCTGCTGGCCGCCGAAACCTTGTTGGCGATTGCGGAGGCGCACCGTGGCCCGCTGGGGGTCGACAATCACCCGCCCGGTGTCGTCCTCCAGGTAAAAAGGTACATGGTCGCTTTCCTTGCAGTTGCTCAGTTTCCAACGGTCGTTGCGATCCTTACGATAATGACGCAGGCGATAGTAAACGCAGGGTAATTGGCTCATGGGCGAAACCAGAGCATATTTGCGGTGTGCCTGACCGTGTATTTCGACCAGTCCCATGGCCAGCGAGCGGGCCTTGCTGGTGGGGGTGTTTTCTACCCGCCGCTTGAGACGCAAAAAATGGAAACCACCCCACAGCAAAGCCACCGATAAGGCTGCGGGCAGCAGGCCGGAACGGATGCCGTAGCGCAGCATAGCTTGGGCAACGTCGGCGTTTTCCAGGGCGATAAAGACGCCGAAACCTGCTGCCGTGCCGCTGATTGACAGCCACTGTGGCCGGGACAGCCCGCTTTTTTGTGGCCGAGGGGGCGGTGCCGGTAGCGGAGTGGGGCTGGCGGTTGGAACGGGCGCTTCGACCGTGGTTGGCATCTCATCATGCAATTTGTCGAGCAATTCGCCGACGTAAGCTACATCGCCCAGGCCAGGGATAATCGACTTGTTTTGAATGTTGGTCTGAGGCGACGGCACCGGGCCCGCAGCAGCCAGGCCGGTCATCAGCCAGCCGAAACGGCTCAGGCTGGCGAGATTGTGTTGTTCCCAGGGACCGCCGTCGGCGGCTTTTTCGACTCGGCAGCCGGGCAGGTTGGCGAGACCGAAATCGAGGGCCAGGGTGCAGGGGGAGGCATATTCCTGCACCCGTTCGAGAACGCGCTGCAGGTTGATGGCGGCGCTCAGGCTCGCGGCCTCGCCCAGTCCCTTGGGGTCGAAACGCCCCGGCAGAACTCTTAGCGCTTTTTGTACTTGGCCGGCGCTGTCCAGTAGATAGAGGTCCAGCACCGGTTTGGCCCGCAGAATGGCTTGTTGCAGTTCTTCATCGCCAATCGGTCGGGCCTGGTCGATGCCGTTGTAGACCTTTTGGGCCATCAGGTGCTTGAGATGCTTGCCGATGACGCTGCCCGAAAGGTCGGCCAGCACCGCGACCACGGTGGTATCTCGTTCGAGAACAATTTCATCGCCGGCAGTAAAGAAAATCAGTGCTTCGGCTTCGATTTTCAAACTGCGCAGGCGAGTTGGCACCAGTCGAGGGATGGGAGTTGGCAATAACCAGCAACGCCATCCCCGCCGGGTGAGGATGTTGGCACTTTCCGCCAGCTCGGTGCGGTTGCCCTCGGCCAGCAGGTTCGGCCCGCGGCCGGTCAGGCTCTGGCGGCAGAGGTAGGCATCGAGC
>CAZKQY010000091.1:0-6549 GCA_964555005.1 uncultured Syntrophotalea sp.
CAACTGGCCGTTCGCTTTCTGCCCCAACCGGAGCAAACCTGCCAAGCTCTAGAAAAAGACCGATATCCCGGCCTGCGGCAATTAATCATCGAAACCCTGCGCAGTGACCCCCGTCCCGCCTACTACCGGCAGCGCCCCCAAAAAAGCTGTTTCGGCATAAAATTATTCGATTTCGACCTGCACTGGGAGCATGACGAGGACGGCATTACAGTGACCGACCTCAATCCCAACCACGGCTAACAAGCTATTTACTCCCTGTCACGCCCACCCTCTATACCGTTTCTTGATAATTTTTGTCTCTTAAAATAGCCAACGGATGGCAAAATGTTTTGCCATCCGTTGCGAACTACTACCTAATTTTCATCCGGAAACTGTGCTGCGCCCATCCGAAAACTCCGGATGGGCGTTATTCACAATCAACTATCAGTATTTTCCGAATTCCTTGTCATCAAGGGCGATGATCTGACTCGGATCACTATCATTGGATGGTTGCACGGCGGCCTGTGAATAAGTCGCCCCATTACCTTGGTAACCCAGGGCCGGAACAGTCCGTTTCGAAGCTGCCGCATGCTTAGGGCTTGCGGCTCTGGCAACGCTTATTCCCCCTTTGAGACGGAACTTGCCGAGCATGCCCTGCAACTGGGCCGACTGGCTGGCCAATTCTTCGGAAGCGGCAGCGCTTTCTTCGGCGTTAGCGGTGTTCTGCTGCGTAACCGAGTCAATCTGGTTCAACCCCTGAGTAACCTGGCTGATCCCCTCGGACTGCTCGTTGCTGGATGCAGCGATTTCCGCCACCAAATCCGAAACTTTGGTAGTACCGGCGACAATCCCTTTCAGGGCTGCTTCGGTTTTTTCAACAATTTCGTTGCCATGACGGGTCTTCTCTGCCGAGTTCTCAATCAGTTCGGCGGTTTCCTTGGCCGCCTTGGCACTGCGACCGGCCAGGTTACGCACCTCTTCAGCAACCACCGCAAAACCCTTGCCATGCTGTCCGGCCCGGGCTGCTTCGACGGCAGCGTTAAGAGCCAACAGGTTGGTCTGGAAGGCAATTTCGTCAATAACCTTAATGATTTTGGAGATGTCTTCACCGGAGCGATTAATATCGCCCATGGCATTAACCAGATCACCCATCAAACCACTGCCCCGTGTGGCAGCGTTCTTGGCCCCTTTGGAAAGGGAGTTGGCCTGACCGGCATTTTCGGCGTTGAGTTTGGTCTGGGCCGCCATCTCGGTCATGGAAGCGGTGATTTCCTCCAGCGAAGCAGCGGACTCGGTCGCGCCCTGAGAAAGGGTCTGAGACGCATCGGAAACCTGAGTCGAACCACTGTTGATCTGCTGGCTGGCCGTCTGCACCTGACCGAGCAGATCATTGAGGCGATCGACCATGGTACGCAGAGCCCTGCCCAGCACGTCCTTGTCGGAGGCCAATTCGACATTCACGGTCAAATCGCCGTTGGCCACCTTTTCAGCAATCTGCGCCTTCTGCTCCAAACCATCAGCCATGGCATTGAGGGCGGTACCCAGATGGCCAACCTCATCAACGCTCTGAATTTGCAACCGTTGGGAAAGGTCACCGGCGCCGATGGTATCGGCCAAAGTTGCAGCCTCCCGAATCGGCCGGGCGATGCTGCGGGCTGCCAGCCAGATCAGAGCAAGTGCAATCAAAGTAACAATTATGCCGACGGAAGACTGCCACAAGGTGGCGGCATCGCTGCGTTTTTCGAGGGCTGCATCGAGGGCATGGGCTTCTGCCAGGATAACGTCATCGGCAATGCGGATCATAACCGACCAAGGACGGCCGGTACGACCGAGCTCAATGGCACCCAGAGCTGTCGCCATACCGCTGGCTTCATCCATGCTGGCCAGCGATTCACCGGCCTGCACTGTTTTCAGCGCAGACTCCCAACCGTTGGCCAAAGCGGCCTTGAAGTGCTGACCGATAAGTTGCGGCTTTTCGCTGTGAGCCACGATCAAGCCATCGTAGCTGATAATCGCTACTTCGCCTTGACCGTTCATCAGGCCCTTGTCAACCTGTTCACTGAGTTTCTGGACAAAGGTCAGATCGTAGTCAGTTCCAGCCACGCCGTAGAACTTGCCATCCACCATCACCGGCACCGACAGGGTGGTCAACCATACTTTATTACCCTGTACGATATACGGAAAGGGATCAAGCACGCTTTCAATATTTTTTTCCCGAGGCGTAATATACCAGCCGCCCTTCAAAACGCCATTGGGGTGTTTATCGTAGGTATCGTATTCCACCAGGGGCTGCACGGCGATATTGCCGTTGGAATCGCGATTCCAGTAAGGAGTGAAACGACCGGTCACCGCGTTGTTGCCGTCCTTGCCGGTAGCGAACTCACTGTCGCGACCGTCGAGAGCGTTAGGCTCCCAACAAGAATAAGTACCATTGAATTCAGGATTTTTTTCCAGCACGTTAAGCAAAATGGCATTGAGCTGATCACGACCGATCTGCAGCACCGGCTGGCCGTCGGGGCCTGTTTTCTTCCCAACCTCAAAGGTGTGAGCCATGGTGCGGGCGGCATCAAGGGCGATATCGAACTTGGCCTGAACCTTACCCGCCTGCTCCCCGGCCAAGTTTTTCAATTGATCAAGAGCGCTCTTCTGCTGCACAGCGGTGACCCGCTCGGTGGTCATCTTCTGTGTGTTAGCTGCCGAAATCAGACTGTAAGCCACCAGGGCGCCGGCTGTTACCAGCAGACAGGCCCCGGCGATCAGGGTAATCTTTAACTGGATCGATTTGAGATTCATGTCGTGTCCTTAAAAAACGTTGTTGATAAAAACGGCAAACTTAAATTCTGAAAACGCGGTCAGATCGCTAGCAAGCTCCGCACATCAAGAAGAATTTTAACCCGATCACCAACCTTGCCGAGGCCCATAATGTAGCTCTCGACCTGGCCCTTGCCGCATCCGGGTGCCGGTTCGACGTTTGCCGCAGGTATATCGGCAACCTCGCAAACCCGGTCTACAATCAGACCGGTCGATTGCTCGTCGACATTGACCACGATAATGCAGGTACGCTCGTCGTAGGCCTGACTGGGCAAACGAAACCGCGCCCGTACATCCATCACCGGTATCACCTTGCCGCGCAGATTAATAACCCCTTTAACGAAATTAGGCATGTCCGGGACCCCGGTAATCTTCTGAATGCCAATAATTTCGATCACATGGTGAATAGCGATACCGTAATCCTCTTCAGCCAGAAAGAACGTTAAAAATTTATCTTTCTGAGTATCTTCCGTTTCATAACCGGCATCGTCCCGATCCAGAGGATCCTTTTCCATCACTTCTGCCATTTCGCCTCCTAATTGATATGGGCCTATTTTTTACGGCTTTTAATATAGATCGTGCACTGTTCATAATCGCCACTGCAATACCGCACCACCTTTTCGATGTTGCGACTGGTCATATCCAAGCAATAGCAATCCGGCCGGGGATTATTCACCAGCGGGCACAGCTTGACTTTGATTGGATCCGTGTCCGCAGGGGGAATTTCCACACACATTCCTATAATTATCCTCTTAAATATCTATAGCCAGCACGCTTTCTGTCAGGTGCACTTCCTTAAGGCAAAAGCTGTACCAAAGAGTCGGAGCCTGGTCCCGAAAAAGATTTTTCCCGACAAATTCACCGTTTAAAAATTTTTTTCCCCAATATTTCAAGTAAGTTATAAAAATAAAAGAACAGCGGTCATCGGTACACACTCGGCCCTAGGCAACCCTTTTGACTCTAAAAGAAGTGCCTGTAAATAAAAAAAGTGTGGCGTGCCCCACTGGGACAGGTCCACACTTATGGGGCACGCCACACTTCAGATTATTAAAGAGGATGGCGTCGTAAACAGGTCGCCCTGTTTTTAATCTTCAATGTGAAGCAAAAAGACCCCGCATAACGCCTTGATTTTACAGGGCAATCTATCCACGAAGCGGATTCGAAACAAAACGAAAACTTAAATATTGTTCAATTAATTCAGAGTTTTCCTGATTAGTCCTGATTCTCAGCGAGGCACAAATTTAACTCGAATTACCGCAAGGCAGTCACTCTTACACGACTATCTGAGAATCGGGCCTAATCAGAAAAAATTTCAAGCCCAACCGATCCACGGAATCCACAGTTAGCCGAGAAAAGGAGCTAATCAGAAAATGTTATGTTTTTAGATTTTTGCGAGTCCTTCATACTTGGCCAATTTGCGATAGAGGGTTTTGCGATCGATACCCAATAATCGCGCAGCCTTGGCTTTGTTCCAGGCGGTCTTTTCCAAGGCGTTGCAGATCGACTGCATCTCGTCTTCTTCGCCCACCGGGACTGGAGCTACAGGATTCTGGCCTTTGGTGGCCAGTAGATCGGCTGGCAAATGTCCGAGTGCAACCACCGACTGCCGGCAGCGAACAAAAGCATACTCTATGGTATGTTCCAGTTCGCGAATATTGCCCGGCCAGTTATACTCTTGAAAGAAAGCCGCCACCTCCTGAGAAATTCCGGTTATCTCCTTGCCCATAGTACCGTTCAACTTATCGATCAGATGCTCCACCAACAGAGGAATATCGTCCTTGCGCTCCCGCAGAGGCGGCAGCTCGATGGTAATCACCTTAAGTCGATAATAGAGGTCTTCGCGAAAAGAGCCCTCAAGGACCATTTCGGCCAGATTGCGATTGGTTGCCGCAACGATCCGAATATCGACCTTGATCGGAGTCGATTCGCCGATGCGTTCAATCTCCCGCTCCTGCAACACCCGCAACAACTGTAATTGAACCTTATAAGAAATATCGCCGATCTCATCAAGAAAAATGGTGCCGCCTTCCGCCTTCTGAAAGCGACCGATACGATCCTTCACCGCCCCGGTAAAGGAACCACGCACATGACCGAATAGTTCGCTCTCCAGCAGAGTATCAGAGAGTGCCGCGCAATTAACCTTGACCAGTGGCTTGTTACGCCGCACCCCGGCTTTGTGCAGAGCTTCGGCCACCAGCTCCTTGCCAGTGCCGCTCTCACCAGTGATCAGTACCGTAGAAGGAACATCGGCGAGATCATCGAGCAGACTGTAAAGTTCCTGCATTTTACCGCTGGCCCCAACCATTTTATGATAATTGTGGCGCTTACGCAGGGAGCGTTCCAACTTATCAAGACGGGTTTCATCCCGCGCTATCAATACGGCGCCAATAGCCGCACCGCCGCTATCGATAAGTGGCGAGGTTAAAAGAGTCAGCACCTGACGATTGTTTTGCGAGTGACCACATTCGATACGATCGAGCTGCCCCGGCTGCCCCGTCTCCAGGGTTTTTTGCAGTAAACCACTTACTCGCCCGGCACAGTGGGGCAAGACCTGCGCATAAGGCTGGCCCAGCACCGTATCGTCCAGCTGACAAATCCGCCGGGCCGCCTCGTTGATGCGCTGCACCAACCCTTGTTTATCGACGATAATCAAAACATCGCCCACGCTGCGAAAGACCGCTTCCAGATTACTGCGATTACGTTCGTTCTCTTCAGCTATCTGCCGATACTTGAGGGCGGCACGGGCCACCTGCAACAGATCCTTCTTCACCACCGGTTTGGAAATATAATCAAAAGCACCAAGGCGCAAGGCCTCGGAAGCAGTCTCGATATTGGGATAACCGGTTACCATGATCACCGGACACAGGGGAACCTTTTCTTTTATGGCCCGCAACACATCGATGCCGGTCTTGTCACCCAGCAGAATGTCGCTAAAGACCACATCATAATCTGCCAGATCGATACACTGCCGGGCCTCTTCGTAATCTGCCGCGGTATCCACTACGTAACCTTCATCAGAAAGAAAACGCTGAAAGGTAAACCGCAAACTTTTTTCATCGTCGATGACCAGAACCTTGGACTTCATATCAATTCGTTTCCTTTGGCTATAGGCAATTCAATGGTAACTTTGGTGTAATGGCCTTCGATACTCTCAATATCAAGCCAGCCGCCATGGTCTTCTATAATGCCATGGCTGATGCTCAGACCGAGACCGGTGCCGGATCCACTCGGCTTGGTCGTATAAAACGGCTCTAAAATTTTGGATAACTGATGTGCCGGAATTCCGATGCCTCCGTCGTAAAATACCAGCCTTACACGAGAATCGTCGACATCTTGCACCAGCTCAGAACTGACAGTAAACGTCTTCCCCTCATGGCCTTCGGAGTAACGCTGGTTGAGAGCATAGCGGGCATTGCTGATGACGTTCAGCACAACCTGCTGCAATTGCTGAAAATGTGCATTAACCAAGGGCAAATCGGAGTCAATATTGAGGTCCAACAGAATCTTGTCTTTACGCAATTGCGATTCCGTCAGGGTCAGACTCGCTGCCAGAACCTCCCCGACGCTGACCGGCGCCTTCATCTCATGCCGGTCACGGGCAAAAGAGAGCAGATTGTAAACGATATTGGCGATGCGCTCCCCTTCCTCGGTAATACCACGCAGAACCTCCCGGTTGTCTTCGCCGATCTGACCGTCATCGGCCAGAATCTGGGCATAATTGATGATGCCGTTGATGGGATTGTTGATTTCATGGGCCAC
>CAZKQY010000092.1:0-7264 GCA_964555005.1 uncultured Syntrophotalea sp.
CATTGATAGCAGGAGATGGCGCAAAAAACAGTCTGTTACTATATCTATTTTTCTTTAAATTCCAGGGAATTAAGGTCAACTTCAAACAATATATAACGTAGTTGCTTTATTGCGTTAAGGCAATAAAAAACATTTGAATTGATTTCCGACACACAACCAGCCACCATATACAAAAACCCCGTCCGGGTCGCCAGGCGGGGTTTTCTTGCATTGCAGGGATTGCGGGAATCTGGTGATTATGCCCCATCCCTTCCCGATAAAACAATTCGACCTAACTTGTCAGACATAAGCAGTGCATGCTCTTTGCCAGGCATATAAATCTCATAGAGGGGAGGGGCTAGAAAATTAATGGCGATTCAAAATTGAGGTGTGGCACGCCACATTAAGTGAGGGCTACACTTGTGTGGCATGCCACATTTTTGCTTGTCTAAAAGGACCACAATGCCGATAGACTAAAGTAGAAAAAAAATAATAGAACTTTAATGATTTTGTCCAAGTCCTCAATTTATTGAGTAAATATTGATGCGAAAGCCTGGATATCGTGTTGACGGGAATTAGGTTATAGCCAGTGGTGCAAATATTGAATAAGTTGCAATATGTCTGACTGCACAAGGGCAAGTTTGTTTTACCTCCGCTGGAAATGGAGAATTGCCCCTGTTGAGTTGGCGAGTTGATAGTTTTCCGAGATGTCAGCTTCTGGTGAATAGCGGGTCGGCGTTTTTTCTCAGTCCTTTTTGAACTGGCAGTGTCTTTCTCGAAAGCGGCCGAGCCGTTCTCGAAAAAATCTTTCTGCCAACGATAGAAGACCGGGTTGTACTCGTCGCACAGATTAGAGACCGCAACCCGGTCAACAAGGAAGCGTTTTAGGATAAAAACCTTCTCCTGAGCTATGTAATTTTTCCTCTTTTGCCCTTGACGCGACGTGCACCGAAGAACGATTCGTCAACTTTAATTTTCTCTGAATACGGAGATTGAGCATTGCAATACTTAGCCAGGCGCTGCTTGATTTTTGTTCGATAGCGATTGTCTGTATTGCGATTCAAGCCAATCAAGTTAGCGATCTGGGATGCCTCTAGATCTGCGGAAAACAGGCGAACACGTTGCTGAAACTTACGTTTAGAAATGTGCCTATTTTTTGCGTACTTATTTTTCAGAGTCATGACAAAAGCTTAGCGCCTCTGAAACTTAGCTAAACTAGTCATGACCCCTAATTTAATAAGGAATTTTTCTTGAAAGTGTCTTTTATGGGCATACCGAGGAGTTAAGTATGTATCATCGGTTACTCAATATCTTTATTGCTTCACAGGATCCTCAACTCGATACGCTTCTTCAGAGTGTGCAACCCGAGGAAAGGTTTTCCCATCAGTTTCTTTGCTCACCCAATGTCGATGAAACCGACTTGAACGACTACTCTGTCATTATCCTTGATTTCGAAACCGTTGCGCCAGAGTCCTTGGAGCGTATTGAGGCAATCAAAGATGACCAGGTTGTCGTGATAGGTTGTTTTACTTCCGAGAGCTTTCCTATTTTGGCAGCGAATTATCACTTTTTTGACCAGGTCTGGATCAAGCCTTTTACTGCCAATAAACTCCAGGCCTCCTTTGCCGGGATTTTGAGGCACCTCAAAGAACGGGAAGACACCATCCTTGGCCAAAAATATCTGGATGCCCTGATAAACAGTCTGCCCGATCTGATTTGGTTCAAAGATACGCGGGGAGCCCACCTGAAAGTCAACGACAGTTTTTGTCGTACCGTCAATAAGACCAAGGCTCAGATAGCAGGCCGGGGGCATTATTACATCTGGGATCTTGAACCTGATGAATACGCCCAGGGGGAATATATTTGCCTGGAGTCTGAAGAGGTTGTTCTCAACAAGAAGGAAACCTGCCTGTTTGATGAAACGGTGAAATGCGGCGATGAACTTCGAAAGTTTAAAACCTATAAATCACCGATCTTTGACACCGATGGTGAGGTTATCGGCACAGTTGGCTTCGCTCACGATGTGACCGACCTGCAGAACTTGCTAATCGAGTTAAATATTTTGATTGAGGGCCTGCCTTTTCCCGTCATGGTGGCCGACAAAGACAGGAATATTACGAGTGTTAACCAAAAGTTTCTCGATATCTTTGCTCTTGACCGAATCGAGTTCATCGGCAAAAAAGTTGATTTTTTGATCGATGAATCTAAATCATTCACTCGCAGTAAAGGATGGATTATTGAGAGAGAAAAAGAAGGAATGTTGCTTCTTTCAAAGAATAAAGTTCTGAAAATTCATGATGAAAGGCTACTGGATATTTTTGGCGTACTGGCCGGCCATGTGTATCTTTTTGTGGATATAACTCTTGAGCATCAATACAAAAACAAGCTGCTGATCGATGCTCACACCGATCATTTGACCAAATTGAATAACAGGCGCAGTCTTCAGGATTTTATGCGGAAAACCCCTTGTCAGTCGGGTACGGCCCTATTGCTCACGGATCTTGATAATTTTAAGGAAGTCAATGATCAGCATGGTCACGATGAAGGAGACAAAGTGCTGGTCGCCTTTTCCGGCTTGCTGCAGCAGCTTTTTCCCGCTGAAAATCTCTTTCGTCTTGGCGGTGATGAATTTGCCATCATTCTTCCTCAGGTGGAAGGTTCGGACAGGCCGAAACAGTGCGCTGAGCAACTGCTGACAGGATTTGAAGTAAAAGTTGCCCGGAAGTTCCCGCACACCAAAATTTCTGTCAGTATTGGGATTGCCATGGATGTCGATGATGGAGACTTCGGAGAATTGTTCAAAAAAGCAGATATGGCCCTGTATGACTCTAAAAAAAAGCAGGGGAAAGTGCCTACACTCTTTGGAGCAAATAACCTGTGATTCGGTGTCTGTCTTTTTTCTGAAACTCCCTTTATGAGCAACAAAATTTCAATAAACGGTCCTCAGTGTCATACAAATAAATGAATGATTCTCAGAAGGGAAAATCAGGACAGATTTATTTGTTGCTAATTAGAAAAGGGTTTTGTATGAAAACCATATGCCCTGTATCGGTCGACTTGTCATTCCTGATTACCCCCACCATGTAATCCACCGAGGACCCAATCGACAAGCGATTTTTGTCCATGATGATGCTATCTGAACAATCTCGTGGAGTGCAAAGACGAGTTTGACTGCCGTCTTTATGCGTACTGCCTTATGATCAACCATGTTTACCTGGTTTTCCGTCCCGGTTTTCCTCTGACTGACCGACCGAGGCTGTTCCAGATGTGCAGCTGACTCTGCGTGTGCTCATGATCTTTTAGTCGGAAGAGGGTGCAGGTCAATTCAAGAGCAACCAAGAAAAATGGCCCACCCGGGTTTAGGGTGGGCCATTCATTGTGATAGGCATTTCTTAAGACACTTAGGAGCCGAGTAGCCAATTATACGCTGTTCTGCAGGGCTAAAATTAGCTTGTATTATTGTTTGGCTTGTTTCTTTTTTGAGTCTTTCCCCGCGACCTGTTGTGAAGGATGAAAATCAATATAGGCCAACATGCCGGGGAATTTTCCCTGGAAAATAATTTGGAGAAGTTCATGTTTTGGGACTTGCAAGACTTCAGCATATTCTTCCCATTTTTCGAAGGGAAAGACCGCCTTTCCATTTTCAAGGTAACCGATGAAATTCCCATATCGGTACCCGAGTGCCTTGCCGAGTTCCGTTTGAGTCATTTTCAGCTCTTCCCGCCTTTTTTTGATGAGTTCTCCGATTGTGGATGTCATTAGTTGTCTTTCGATAAGAAGATAAAGCCAAAAAGCTAAAAATAGTTGGTTTCAGGTGAGAGACTCCGTTTTGTCTTTGAGGGAAAATTTGCTCCACCAGTATTCTCACCTTATTAATATAAGTAACAAACTAGTTAGTTGTGGTCAAGGGGAATTATTTTTTGTGGCTGGCAGGCTTTGGAGTTAGGGCTGGTCGTTTCAATCTCTCTCTGGCTCGGATTGATTGCTTTGCGTATGGCATGCAAAAGCCGTCCTTTGATATAGGGCTTGGCTACAAATCCCTTAATTTTATCTTTGATAGTCTGGTTATTGATGAACTTGTCGGTCAGGTAGGCGCTGGCAACGAGGATGTTGATTTCCTGGTCAATTTCCAGTAATTCCTCGATGCATTTTTCTCCACCCATTCCCGGCATAATGAGATCCATCACGACCAGTTTGATGTCGTCTCGATTATTACAGAAGATTTCATACGCCTCTTCGCCGGAGAGAGCTTCCAAGACCGTGTATCCATAGCTGTGCAGGTATTCTTTACCGCGCTGTAGGATGTAGGGGTCGTCATCGACCAACAGGATGGTCTCATGGCCGCCGATGGGGAATCGGAGAGGTTGGTTAGGGCTTTGAGTGGCCGGAAGCATGATCGTGAAAAGAGCTCCTTTGGGGTCAGCGTTGTCACAACTGATATGGCCGGAGTGATTTTTCACAAAGTTATAGGCGGTTGTCAGGCCCAGGCCGGTGCCTTGGCCCGGCTTTTTGCTGGTATAGAAAGGTTCGAAAAGGTGGAGGAGATCCATTTTGGATAGTCCCGTGCCTGTGTCGCGGACGCTTGCGCAAATATATTGGCCAGCATCCAGGTTGGGGTGCAGGGCGATATATTGCGGAGTTGCGTTAACGTTTCGGGTATTGATGGTGATCGTTCCACCGTTTGGCATAGCATCTTTTGCATTGAGTACTAAGTTCATGAAAATTTGGAACAGTTGCATCGAATCGCCATTTTTGACCCTGAGGTCGGTTTTCAGGTCAAGATTGATTTCGATGGTAGGCGGGAGCAGGGCCTTCAGGGAATGGGAAACCTGTTCGATGAGTTGGTTGAGGTCTACGGGTTGTCGACAGGATTGTTGATCGTCGCGGAACATTAGCAGGCGTTGTGTTAACTCGCTGGTTTTGATGACTGCAAGTTCGATTTCCTTCAGTTTGCTGTATGTGGAACTGTTTTTGCTCTCGATTGCCAGCAAAAGCTCTACGTTGGTGCCGATGATTTGGGCGAAGTTGTTGAAATCATGAGCTACGCCAGTGGCAAGGTTTGCGACGGCTTCCATTTTTTGAGCGTTGATCATATCATGCTGAGCTTTTTTTATGGCTTGTTCTGCTTCTTTTTGAGCAGTGATGTCGTGCATGTGTATCAACAGAGCTGGTTGTTCCTGCCAGTCCATGGCCACGGCTTTGATTTGTACCCATTGGGTCAGATGTGGGGCGATGATGGTGCGGGTGCTTGGCAAGGTTTCGTGGGTTGTGTTTTTTAATACTTTGCTGAGAAAGGTTCTGAATTTCGGCCTGTCTTCAGGGTGAATAATGTCAAAGATATTTTGGCCTTTACCGATAACATCGAGGAGCTTCTGGTTGGCAAACACGATGGTGTCCTCCTGGACCACTATTGTTGCTCCCGAATCGTTTTCGACCACTAGGCGATAGCGTTGTTCTGATTTTTTCAGAAGTTCGTTGGATCGGTGCAGTTGGGTCTGGCTGAGACCCATTTCGCCAATCACATTTGCCAGTTCGGAAAAATAAGCGGTAATGGCTTTGATTTTTTCTTCTGAGAAAACCGGTACCTTTAAGAGAGCCTGGATGTAGCTGGTTTCATCGAATCCGAATTTCCGCGCATTTTGCATAAAATAGGCGATATCAGGAGGCTCTCTCAGGAACTGGCCCATATAGAGGTTGGCAATATGTTTGCCCTGGATTTTGATCGGGGAAGCGGATTCCATCAGGCCGTTTTGGCAGCGATAGATCACGGTGTTGTTGTTTTTGAGGAGATTGTTCGCTACTAAGATATCGCTGGTCAGACATCGTTGGTGGGTGATTGGGTGTTTTCGGTGGAAGTTTTCACAGATATCCTGCCAGTTGCATTTTGTCCAGATGGTTCCGTCTACCCCGATAATGGCGGAGGATATTCCCATAAGGTCAGAAAATTTTTGGGCTAATTCGCGAATCTGAGAAATATTGTATATTTTTTCGAATCTGTACAGCATGGGGTCCTCTGTAGAGAGGTAGAACAGCTTTTGTGAGGGGCAGTGCCCTGAATTGGAAAGGCTTTTGTGCGTCTGCCATCCTCTCATGCCTTGAATAATATCAGAATACATGTCTGGTAAAAAACAAAGCAAGTTTTTAGTGTAATAAATTGGTCGTTGTGGAAAGGCCGGTGGTGGAGGAGAGCAAAGATTTTTTGTTGACAACTAATCACTTGCTTGTGTACCTTGGTTATAAAGTAAGTGATTAGTTGTTTTGTGGAAACGGCAAAGTATTCTATAGAAAATCGTTTTGAATGACGGTTTTCGCGATGGCGGCAAGGAACGAAATAGGTGGTTTTTAATGTAATGAATATGGCTTTGCTGGCTCGTTTGACCTTTCTCAAGGCTTTGCCATGGGGCAATAGGTTGTCTATTAAAAAGAACGGCTATTTGGGTACCAACGATCGTGCTATTTCACTGACAGGCATGAATTTAGGCGAGGGTTCCATAGAGAGGTTCCCGATATTGGCACTCGATTCACAATTTCGCCTGAAACCTGGTCTGTAATGGATAGGGGTATCAATGTTTGGTAAAAGAGGTTGGGGAATCGAAATCAATAACGGCACAACGGTAGCCGTCGGAAAGGCGTTCTACCAACAACCAAAGGAGGTCATCCGATGAGTCAGGTAGCAGTTGCAAAAGAGGCAAACAAGGTTGTTCTGGAAGGTTACGATCCCTATGACAAGGACTATGGAACCGGTAGTTCCGGTTTGCTGGAGAACCCTTCGCCATTTCCGCGTATCAATGCCTGGCGTCAACAGTTTCTTGACACCTCGCTGTCCATTTCGGCAGATCGAGCCGTATTGTGGACAGAAAAGCTGAAGGAGAACAAAGATAAGCCCCATAGCATTCGTTGCGCAGAATGTTTTGCTCATGTGCTCAAAAACGTGCCGATTGAAATCGGTGAGTATGAACTGATTGCCGGCAATATGGGGGCTCCGCCGCGTTGTGCACCAATCTTCCCGGAGTTTTCTTATGAATGGCTGGTTGAAGAAATGGACAATCAGCCCTTCGAAAACCGTCCGGGGGACCGATTTTTAATTACTGAGGAAACCAAGCAGGAGTTGAGAGGCCTTCGGGAATTCTGGAAGAATGAAACAGTGCATGATCTGGCCAAGTCCTTGATGCCGGAAACGGCACTGAAGGGTACCGGAACCTACGGCAAGGCGATTTACCTGCTCGGAAATTACTTTTTCGGTGGGGTGGGGCATACGTCCGCTCGTTATGAACTGATCTATGAG